>NZ_JBSFNF010000002.1:0-118880 GCF_053586955.1 Nocardia sp. NPDC003726
CATTCCGAACCCGGAAGCTAAGCCTGCCAGCGCCGATGGTACTGCACTCGACAGGGTGTGGGAGAGTAGGACACCGCCGGAACATCCTTTCACGAAAGGCCCTCGACACAGTCGAGGGCCTTTCGTCGTTTTGCGAGACGAGAACGTTTCGTGGCAATTTCGTAGGGAACTCCAAGCCTACGCAGCGTGCGGACGATGATGATGGACGGTGGGGGAGAGATCGCCGTTCCGCGTGAACAACGGAGGTATGCATGCTCGTCGCGACGACGCCGGACCGCCCGGCGCCGCCCGAATCCGCCACGACGACGCGACCGCGGTGGTGGCGGCCGAGGCTGCCCGCGACGGCCGTGTACTTGGCAGGGCTGGTCGCCGTCTCGGCAGTCTTCTCCGTGCTGAGCGACTCCGCACAGGCCCGGATGGTGCTGCACGCGAGCACCAACCTGCAGAACCTGTTGGACGGCCGGCTCGGGACGTTGCTGGCGAGCGCGTTCGTGATCGGCGACGTCGTCGGGTCGTGGGTGATCATCCCGCTGCTCGCGTGTCTGCTCGCGCTCGCGGAGCTGCGCTTCGGCGCGCTGCGATTGGTGCGCGTCTTCCTGGCCGGCCACATCGGCGCCACGCTGTTCGTCGCGGCCGGCCTGTGGGTGGGTGTGGAGGCGGGATGGGTGCCCGCGAGCATCCGCTGGGCCGAGGACGTCGGCGTCAGCTACGGCGCCATGGCGCTGATCGGCGCGCTGGTGGCCGCGCTGCCGTACCGGTGGCGTGCCGCTTGGTCGACGCTGTGGTCCATCGTCGCGGTCGAGGGTGTGCTCATCGAGCAGACCTTCACCCAGGTCGGTCACTTGGTGGCGTTGCTGATCGGCACCGTGGTCGGGTTCTGCATGATCTGGGCAAGGACGACCACTCGGCGGCGGCTCACGCGCGTCGAGAGCGCCTTGCTGGCCGTCAGCGTGGTGCTCGCGGCGATTCTGCTCATGGGCTGACGACACCCGGGTACGGGCGTTCGCCTACAGTGCTTGGGTGCGCCTAGTGATTGCTCGCTGTCAGGTCGACTACGTAGGGCGACTCACCGCCCATCTCCCGATGGCCCGCAGGCTACTGCTGATGAAAGCGGACGGCTCGGTGCTCGTGCACTCCGACGGCGGCTCGTACAAGCCGTTGAACTGGATGAGCCCCCCGTGCTGGCTGGAGGAACGCAACGGCGACGCGCAACTCCCTGATGGCGCGAAGGCGCTGTGGGTCGTCGCCAACAAAGCCGGTGAGGAACTCCGCATCACCATCGAGGACATCGAGCACGACTCCTCGCACGAACTCGGCGTCGACCCGGGCCTGGTGAAAGACGGTGTCGAGGCCCATCTGCAAGAGCTGCTGGCAGAGCACGTGCACACCCTCGGCGCGGGCTACACCCTCATCCGCCGCGAGTACATGACCGCGATCGGCCCGGTGGACCTGTTGTGCCGGGACGCCGACGGCGGCACCGTCGCGGTGGAGATCAAACGGCGCGGCGAGATCGACGGCGTCGAACAGCTCACCCGCTACCTCGAGTTGCTGAACCGGGACCCGCTGCTGGCCCCGGTGGCGGGCGTCTTCGCCGCGCAGCAGATCAAGCCGCAGGCGCGCACGCTGGCGGAAGACCGCGGCATCCGCTGTCTCACACTCGATTACGAGGCCCTACGCGGCACGGAGAGCAACGAATTCCGCTTGTTCTGAACTCGGGGGCCCGCGGGGCACGCGGGGGCGAGTAATACGCTTGTCGCATGCCCCGCCGGAAACCGCGTTCGGATCGCCATGCTGATCACTCGCGGTCGGGCGGATCGCCGATCGGCGATGTCTTCGGGCGGACCGAATCGGGTCCCGACGGTGAGGAGACGTATGTGGTCCGCACCATTCCGGGGGCTCGCGCGATGAAGACCTATCGCTGTCCCGGCTGTGATCACGAGATTCCGCCCGGCGTCGCGCACGTCGTCGCGTGGCCCGCTTACGGCGGAGAGGAAGACCGGCGGCATTGGCATCACGGGTGCTGGAACGGGCGCCGTACTCGGCGGATCACCCGGCGCTGGTCCTGACGCCCGGAGGGCACAGGCCGACCATGCCCCGGAATTAAGGAAGGCCGCCCCGGATGGGGCGGCCTTCGGTGAATTCGGTTCGTTTTGCCGCAGTCGCCGTGGTCCGACGTCAGTTGCTGATGTCGGCGCTCTCGCGCTCGTCCGCGTCGATCTCGTCGTCCTCGGTGGCGACCTCGGGGATCGCCTTCTGCCGGGAGCCGGTGACCGACTTGGTGTTGCCGCCGATCGACTTGCGCTGATCCGGGACACCGTCGAGCAGTTCGCTCTCCCGATTGACCGCGGCGAGCATCGCGGGCACCGAGTCGAGCTGACCGCGGATACCGAGCAGCTGGGCGAGCACGCGGCCGCGCAGCACGCGCATCTCCTCGGCCAGTTCCTTCGCGTGCGCGATCTTGCGCTCGGAGGTCTGCGTGGCGGAGGTGATCAGGCGGTTGGCCTCGTCGGTCGCGTCCTTGATCCGCTGAGCGGCTTCGGCGCGGCTGGTGGCCTCCAGCTCCTCCATGGCGCGGGTGAGCTTGGTGCGACGCTCGGCCATGGTGGCCTCGAACTCCTGCTGGGTGGCCTTGCGCTTCGCGTCGGCTTCCTTCGCGATGCGGTCGGCCTCGGCCTGGGCGGCCTCGATGATCTTGGCGGATTCGGTGCGCGCGTTCGCGAGGGTCTGCTCGAATTCGATTTCGAGCGCCTCGCGCTTCTCCTTGGTCTCGGCGAGCAGCGACTCGTACTTGCCACGCATCTCGGTGGCCTGCTGCTCGGCGATCGACACCATTTCGGCGGCCTCGGCCTGCGCCAGAGCACGAACCTCGGACGCCTCGTCGGAGGCGAGCCGGAGCATGCGGGAAATACGGTCGGACATGCCTTCCGCGGTGGTCGGCGGCACCGAGAGTCGGTCGACCTCCTTGCGGAGCTCGTCGATCTCGTCGCGCGCGTCTTCCAGCTGGCTCGCGAGGTTACGTGCTTGGGCCGCAGCCGCATCGCGGTCGGTGGCGGTGACTCTCAGTTCCGCGTCGAAGCGGTCGAAGTAATTACGCACCTCGTCTTGCGCATAACCCTTGCGCACAACGGTGAAGGGCAGTGCAACGAAGCGATTGCGATCGGACTCGGGTGACGACATGGCACACAAACTACAGCCTGAAGACAGCCGATGGTGACTCGACTGCGAATGTCATTCCAACGAGTTTTCCCCGCCTGACGCCGATACTAGTGCGTAACATCCGCGCTCGGTTCGACCAACTCGATCAGCACACCTCCAGCATCCTTCGGGTGGATGAAATTGATGCGGGAATCAGCCGTTCCGTGCCGCGGAGCGTCGTACAGCAAACGCAGACCCTTGGCGCGCAGGTACGCCGAGACGGCCTCGATGTCGGTCACCCGGTAGGCCAGTTGCTGCAAGCCGGGCCCGCTGCGGTCGATGAACTTCGCGATCGTCGATTCCGCGTTGAGGGGGGCCAGCAACTGCAGGGCAGTGGCGCGGTCGGGAGCGCCGGGCAGCGACAGCATCGCCTCGTGCACCCCCTGGGCCTCGTTGACCTCGCGATGGGTCTCGATCATGCCCAGGTTCTCCGCGTACCAGGCGACCGCGGCGTCCAGGTCCGGCACGGCGATGCCGACGTGGTCGACCGCGGTGACGTAGTCCGCGGGGATGAAAGATGACTGTTCGATAACGTTGCTCACCATTCGAAGGTAGCGCGACCTGGCACGGGGTGCGCGGGACGCACCCGCTACCGTTGAGTAGGAACACCTGCTCTCGCATTGCCCGGCGGGGGCACGAGCAGGTCCGATCTACGAATGCGAGGCTCGTCGTGACCACTTCCGTGATCGTCTCCGGTGCACGTACCCCGGTCGGCAGGCTGCTCGGAGGTCTGAGGGACTTCAGCGGTTCCGATCTCGGCGGGTTCGCGATCAAGGCGGCGCTGGAGAAGGGCGGCGTCGCGCCCGACCAGGTCGATTACGTGATCATGGGTCAGGTGCTGACCGCGGGCGCGGGGCAGATCCCGGCCCGGCAGGCGGCGGTGGCCGCCGGTATTCCGATGGACGTGCCCGCGCTGACGCTGAACAAGGTCTGCCTGTCGGGCATCAACGCGATCGCGCTGGCCGACCAGCTGATCCGGGCGGGCGAGTACGAGATCGTCGTCGCGGGTGGTCAGGAGTCCATGAGCCAGGCGCCGCACCTGCTGGAGAAGAGCAGGGAGGGCTTCAAGTACGGCGACGTGACCCTGCGCGATCACATGGCCTACGACGGTCTGCACGACATCTTCACCGATCAGGCGATGGGCGCGCTCACCGAGTCGCGCAACGAGGCCGACCGGATCAGCCGGGAGGATCAGGACGCGTTCGCGGCGGCTTCGCATCAGCGTGCCGCGGCGGCGTGGAAGAACGGCGTGTTCGATGACGAGGTCGTCCCGGTCGCGGTGCCGCAGCGCAAGGGCGATCCGGTGCTGGTGACCACGGACGAGGGCATTCGCGCCGACACCACGGTGGAGTCGCTGGCCAAGCTGCGTCCGGCGTTCCGCAAAGACGGCACGATCACCGCGGGCACCGCGTCGCAGATCTCCGACGGCGCCGCCGCGGTCGTGGTGATGAGCAAGGAGAAGGCGCAGGCGCTCGGCTTGTCCTGGATCGCCGAGATCGGCGCGGCCGGCGTGGTCGCCGGTCCGGACTCGACCCTGCAGGATCAGCCCGCCAACGCGATCGCCAAAGCCTGCGCGCGTGAGGGCATCTCGCCCACCGACCTGGACCTGGTGGAGATCAACGAGGCGTTCGCCGCCGTCGGCATCGCCTCCACCCGCAAACTGGGCATCGACCCGGAGAAGGTGAACGTCAACGGTGGCGCCATCGCCATCGGCCACCCGCTCGGCATGTCCGGCGCCCGCATCCTGCTGCACCTGGTGCTGGAGCTGAAGCGCCGCGGCGGCGGCATCGGCGCGGCCGCGCTCTGCGGCGGCGGCGGTCAGGGCGACGCGCTGATCGTGCGCGTCTGACGTTCCTGAGCTCCCGCGCAATCATCGGCCGATGGCCGCCCGATGTGGGCGGCCATCGGCCGTTCTCGCAGGGCAGTCGACCGGTGCAGAGAGCGGTCGGTAGTGCGGCAAACGAAGCGAGGCCGAAGCCTGCTCCGTTCACGGCCCGGGTCGCGTGCGTGCGGACGCCACGTAGGTGACGATGGAGCTTGCGGGCAGTCGGGCTGAGCCATGAACCGGCCACAACAAAAGGCGAGCACCTGATAGCGGGCGCAACACCAGCGCGCCGCGACCACGTCCTTCGAGCGAAGCGAGGCCGAGCCTTGCCATTCGCGGCCCGCCTCGCGTGTGCGGCCGGCGCGTCCGCGACGAAGGAGCAAGCGGCGATCGCCCCAGCCTGAGCCACAAGAGCGCCGCCAACATCCAGTGCAGGCTCGGCTGAAACCCAGCTTTCGAACCGCGCACCCTACGTCTGGACCTTCGACCACCAACGCGCCCAGCGCACCGCAACCACGCCCTTCGAGCGAAGCGAGACGGAGCACCGGCCGTTCGCGGCCCGGCTCGCGTGTGCGGCCACCGCGTCCGCGACGAGGCCACAAGCGGCGGCCGCGCAACGGGAGCGACGCGAAGGGCTCCGAACACCCGGTGCAGCTCCAGCCGAACGAACCCGACTTCTGAACCGCGTCCTGTATCCCAGCGTTCGATCACCGACGTGCCCAGCGCACCGCAACTACGTCTTTCGAGCGAAGCGAGACCGAGCCGGGCCGCGAACACGCGGCGCCGCAGGCGCCGCAATTAGGCACAGCTCACTACGACAGCCTGTAGTGCATCCGGCAGAATGGGCGCATGGGCAATGTCTTCGACCTGAGCACGGTGGCCAAGCGGTTTCGTTTCATCGCGGTGCTCGAGGCGATCTCCTGGCTGCTGTTGATCATCGGCATGGTGTTCAAGCGGATTCCCGAGCCGGTGTTGTGGCCGGTCAAGGTGTTCGGCATGACGCACGGCATCGTGTTCGTGCTGTTCGTGATCACCGCGATCGTGGCGGCGCGCGAGCTGGGCTGGAACGCCAAGACCACCGTTCTGGCGCTGGTGTCGAGCATCCCGCCGTTCTGCACGGTGCTGTTCGAGATCTGGGCGGTGCGCACGGGGCGGTTGGGTGAGCTGAGCAACGCCGGTTCGTTCGAGTCCGGGGCACCCGCATCCGCCACGTCGTGACAAACTGGAGGTCGTGAATCGACCAGCCGCACGCCGTCCTTCGCCCGCTGTCGCCGCCGCCATGTCCGGGGCGGTCGATCTGTCCAGCCTGAAGCAGCCCGCCGGTGGCGCGGGCGGTCCGGCCGGTGGCGACCACGCGGTCTCCGAGGCCGATTTCGAGACCAAGGTCCTGCGCCGGTCGATGCAGGTGCCCGTGGTGGTGGTGCTGTACTCGCAGCGCAGTCCGGGCAGCATCGAACTGGTGCGGACGCTGGAACGCCTGGTGGCCGCCGACGGTGGCGCCTGGGATCTGGCCGCCGTCGAGGCCGAGGCCAATATGCGCATCGCGCAGGCGCTGCGGGTGCAGGGCATCCCGACGGTCATCGCGATCGCGGCCGGGCAGCCGCTGGCCGATTTCGAGGGCGCTCAGCCGGAGCCGCAGGTGCGGCAGTGGTTGAACGCCGTGGTCGACGCGGTGGCGGGCAAGCTGGAGGGCGGGCCGCAGCCGCAGGCCGAGGCGGAGGACCCGCGTTTCGCGGCGGCCGAGGCGGCGCTCGAGCACGGTGACCTGGCGGGCGCGGAGGCCGCCTACCAAGCGATTATCGACGCCGAACCGGCGAACGAGGAGGCCAAGGGCGCGCTGCGGCAGTTGCGCTTCCTCGCCAGGGCCCAGGAACTGCCGGAGTCGGCCATCGCCGATGCCGACGCCGACCCGTCGAATGTCGATGCCGCGATCAAAGCCGCTGATCTCGAATTGTTCCAGCAGCGGCCCGAAGCGGCCTTCGATCGGCTGATCGCCGTCGTCAAGCGGACTTCCGGCGACGATCGCACCAAGGCGCGTACCCGCCTGCTGGAGCTGTTCGAGCTGTTCGACCAGGCCGAGCCGTTCGTCGTGGCCGCGCGCCGCAAGCTGGCGGCGGCGCTGTACTGATTCCGGTGCGGCGGGCGGCCGGTCAGGCCGGACGCAGCCAGACCGCGCTGTGCGGTGCGAGCGTCACGGTGGCAGAGGCGGGACGGTCGTGCCACGGCTCGTCGGTCGCCGTCACCTCGCCCAGGTTGCCGAGGCCGGAGCCGCCGTAGTCCACGGCGTCGGTGTTGAGGATCTCCAGCCAGGGGCCTCGGTGCGGCAGGCCGATGCGGTACGCGTCGTGCGCCGATCCGGAGAAGTTGTAGACGCAGGCCACTACCGAGCCGTCGGAGCCGTAGCGAAGGAACGCCAGCACGTTGTTCGACCGGTCGTTCGCCTCGATCCAGGCGTAGCCGCCGGGGGTGGTGTCCTGGCTCCACAGTGCGGGGTGGGCGCGGTAGACGGCGTTCAGGTCGCGCACCAGCGTGGTGATCCCCTGGTGTAGCGGGTTCTGCAGCTCCTGCCAGTCCAGGCCGCGATCGTGCGACCACTCCCGGAACTGGCCGAAATCCTGCCCCATGAACAGCAGTTGTTTACCCGGGTGGGCCCACATGTAGGCCAGCAGCGCCCGCACGCCGGCGGCTTTGGCGAAATCGTCGCCTGGCATCCTGGTCCACAGTGTGCCTTTGCCGTGCACGACCTCGTCATGGCTGATCGGCAGCACGTAGTTCTCGCTCCAGGCGTAGACCAGCGAGAAGGTGATCTCGTTGTGGTGCCAGGAGCGGTGCACCGGGTCGCGGCCGAGGAACCCGAGGGTGTCGTGCATCCAGCCCATGTTCCATTTCATGGTGAAGCCGAGACCGCCGACGTCGATGCCGCGGGTGACGCCGGGCCAGGTGGTGGACTCCTCGGCGATGGTCACGACGCCGGGGTGATGCCGGTGCAGCGTCTCGTTGAGGTCTTGCAGGAAGTCGACGGCCTCCAGGTTCTCCCGGCCGCCGTGGACGTTGGGCTCCCACTGGCCCTCGGCGCGGGAGTAGTCCAGGTAGAGCATGGACGCGACGGCGTCGACGCGCAGGCCGTCGATGTGGAATTCCTCGATCCAGTAGCGGGCGTTGGCGATGAGGAAGTTGCGCACTTCGTGCCTGCCGAAATCGAACACGTAGGTGCCCCAGTCGAGTTGCTCGCCCCGGCGCGGGTCGGCGTGCTCGTAGAGCGGGGTGCCGTCGAATCGGGCCAGCGCCCACTCGTCGCGCGGGAAATGAGCGGGGACCCAGTCCAGCAGGACGCCGATGCCCGCCGCGTGCATGCGGTCGACGAACGCGCGGAAGTCGTCGGGGGAGCCGAATCGCGCCGTCGGCGCGTAGTAGGAGGTGACCTGGTAGCCCCACGACCCGCCGAACGGATGCTCGGCGATGGGGAGCAATTCGATGTGGGTGTATCCGGTGGCCCGCACGTACTCGGCGAGCTGATCGGCCAGTTCGCGATAGCCGAGGCCGGGCCGCCACGAACCGAGATGCACTTCGTAGACGCTCATCGGGGCGCGGGTGGGGTCGGTGGCAGCGCGCTGTTCGAGCCAGGCGCTGTCCTGCCACACGTGATGGCTCTCGGTGACCACCGACGCCGTGGCCGGCGGGTGTTCGGCGGCGAAGGCCAGCGGGTCGGCGTGGTCGACGGTCCGTCCGTCGGCGCCGTGCACGCGGTATTTGTACTTGCAGCCCGGTTCGACGCCGGGGACGAAGACCTCCCAGATCCCGGACGACCCCAGCGCGCGCATCGGCGCGGTGTTGCCGCTCCAGCCGTCGAAGTCCCCGATCACGGTGACGCCGCGCGCGTTCGGCGCCCACACCGCGAACGAGGTGCCCGCGACGTCACCGTCGAGCGTCGGGTAGCGGCGCGGGTGCGCCCCGAGCACTTCCCAGAGGCGTTCGTGGCGGCCTTCGCCGATCAGGTGCAGGTCGAGTTCGCCGAGCGTGGGCAGGAAGCGGTAGCCGTCGGCGCCGATGACGGTCCGGCCGCCCGGGTAGGTCGTCACGACGCGATAGTCCATGATCTCCGGGTACGGCAGCACGGCGGCGAAGACGCCGTGACCGAGGGACTTCAGTTCATGGTCGTCGCCGCCGACGCGCACCGACACGGTCTCCGCGTGCGGGCGCAGCACCCGGACGGCGGTGCCGTCGGGATGGGGGTGCGCGCCGAGCACGGTGTGCGGGTCGGTATGGGTGCCCGCCGCGAGAAGCATGAGGTCGCGGCGTTTCATCGCAGCGTCCTGCGGTAGGCCAGCTCGGTGCGAGCCTGCTGGGACACGGGGGGCAGGGCGATGATGTGCGCGACGGCCCGGGCAGGGTCCAAGCGCACGTAATTGGTCTGGGCCCAGTGGTATTCCTCGCCGCTGACCTCGTCGTACACCACCGGGTGGTCGTGCCATTCGCGGCCGATGGCGGGCAGGTCGAGCGAGAGCATGCCCCACTCGGCGCCGAAGGGGTTGAGGTTCACCACGACGAGCACCGCGTCGCCGCTGGCCGGGTCGATCTTGGAGTAGGCGATCAGCGCGTCGTTGTCCACGTGGTGGAAATGCAGGCAACGCAACTGTTGCAGGGCGGGGTGCGCTCGGCGGATCTCGTTGAGCCGGGTGAGCCATGGCTCCAGCGATTCCCCGCGCGCGAGCGCCTCGGCGAACGGGCGCGGGCGCAGCTCGTACTTCTCCGAATCGAGGTACTCCTCGCTGTCCGGGCGCACCGCCTGGTGCTCGAACAGCTCGAAGCCGGAATAGACGCCCCAGGTCGGCGCGAGGGTGGCGGCCAGGACGGCGCGGATGGCGAACATCCCAGGGCCGCCGTGCTGGAGGCTCTCGTGCAGGATGTCCGGGGTGTTCACGAAGAGGTTCGGGCGGGCTTCGTCGGCTTTCGCGGCCAATTCGTTGCCGAACTCCGTCAGCTCCCATTTCGCCACGCGCCAGGTGAAATACGTGTAGGACTGGCTGAATCCGCGGCGGGCGAGCCCGTAGAGCCGGGCCGGGCGGGTGAAGGCCTCGGACAGGAAGATGACGTCCGGGTCGGTGCGCCAGACGTTCGCGATCAGCCACTCCCAGAAGTCGGCGGGCTTGGTGTGCGGATTGTCGACCCGAAAGATCTTGACGCCCAGTTCGATCCAGTGCTTGACCACGCGCAGCACTTCGGCGTAGAGCCCGTCGGGGTCGTTGTCGAAGTTGACCGGGTAGATGTCCTGGTACTTCTTCGGCGGGTTCTCGGCGTAGGCGATGGTGCCGTCGGGCAGGGTGGTGAACCATTCGGGGTGCGCCTGCACCCACGGATGGTCGGGCGCGCACTGCAACGCGAGGTCGAGCGCCACTTCGAGGCCGAGTTCCCGCGCCGCAACGACGAACTCGGCGAAGTCGGCTTCGGTACCCAGTTCCGGATGCACGGCGTCGTGCCCGCCGTGCCGCGATCCGATGGCCCACGGCGATCCGACGTCGCCCGGCTCCGCGGTGAGCGCGTTGTTGCGGCCCTTGCGGTTGACCTCGCCGATCGGATGGATGGGCGGCAGGTACACCACGTCGAAGCCCATGGCGGCGATGCGCGGAAGTTCCTTGGCGGCGGTGACGAACGTGCCGTGGACGGGCTTGCCGTTGGCGTCGCGGCCGCCGGTCGAGCGCGGGAAGAACTCGTACCAGGAGCCGTAGAGCGCCCGGTGCCGCTCGACCAGAACGGTGTGCTGCGGCCCGCGGGTGACCAGGTCGCGCAGCGGCGTGGCGCGCAGGATCTCGGCGACTTCCTCGGTGAAGGCAGGGGCCACCCGGGCGGGGAGTTGATCGGTGCCGCGCAGCGCCGCCGCGACCGCGCGCAGGCGCTCGAACTGTTTCTTGGGGACGGCTTGCGCCGCCCGCTCGAACAGGCGGGCGCCCAGCTCCAGGTCGTTGGCCAGATCGGCGGCGCTCTGCCCCACGGCCAGCTTCGCCTCGATCGCCGATCGCCAGGTCGCGATCGGATCGCTCCATCCTTCGATCCGGTAGGTCCAGGCGCCCGGCGTGTTCGGCGTGAAGGTCGCGTTGAAGACGTCGGGCTCGTAGTCCGGCGTCATGCGGACACGGGTGGCTCGCGACGCGCCGGGGGCGCGCACGACGAGGGTGGCGGCGACGGCGTCGTGCCCCTCTCGCCAGACCACGGTGCGCACCGGGAATACCTCGCCGACCACCGCCTTGGCGGGCCGGCCGCCTGGGATGGACGGGGCAGTGTCATCGATAGCGATGCGGCCGGTCACGGACCCCAACCTACCGGCAACCGGCCGCCGGGACCGGATCAGCCGATTTTTCGAACTCTGTTCCGGCCGGTCCGGGCCGCGGCCGAGCTGGGCGTTCGGTCAGCGTGCGTCGGCGGCGAGGCCGAGGCCGAGCGCGACGAGGATCACGCCGAGGGCGCGTTCGACCCGCTGGCGGATGCCGGTGCTGCGCAGCCACACGCCAGCGCGGTCGGCGGCGAGGACCACGCCGACGCACCACGCGGTGTCGATCACCAACTGGATGAGCGCCAGGATCACCATCGTCGGCAGCACCGGCCCGTCGGAGGGAAGGAATTGCGGCAGGATCGTCAATCCGAAGACCGCCGCTTTGGGATTGGCCGCGATCGAGATCAGCGAGGCGCGGAAGGCGGCGGCGGGCGTGCGACCCGCCGGGAGCATCCGCGTCATCGCGCCGCCGAACTCGCCGCCGCCGCGCGCGCCGCGCCATGCCTGCACGCCGAGCCAGATCAGCACCAGCGCGCCGACGACGTGCACCGCCGTATTCGCGGCCCGGTTCGCGACCAGCAGAACCGACAGCCCGGCCCCGCCCGCCAGCGTCCAGCCGAGCACGCCGATCTCGTTGCCGGCCACCGCCGCCAGACCCGCGGTGCGTCCGTCGCGCACCGAGCGTTGCAGGAACAACGCCGTCGCAGGCCCCGGCAGCGCGGCGATGACCAGGCAGGCAGGCAGAAACTGCGGGAGGACGTGGACCCAGTGCGGCATCAGCCGATGCTGTCACTTCGGATCCGCTGCGGCCACCGATTTCCCGCGGTCGATGAGGATGAGGCGCCGGGTGGCCACGGACGGCGATCGCTCGTCGATCGCGTGACCACCCGGGCGCTCAATCCGACGTGCTGGAACCGCCGCTCACGGCATGACCAGGCACGCGAAGCCGAGGTTCATCCCGTTGCCCACCGTCATCACCGGCGAGATCCAAGCGGGAGCGGCGCCTTGCGTCGCGGAAATGGTGTGTTGCCCGGTGGTGTCGGGGATCCAGACCGCGGTGGCCTGGTTGCCGACCACCGGTGCGGGATTCGGTGAGAAGGTGCCCCCGGCACTGTCGGCGAACTGCACCGATTCCGTCGAGGGATTGTTGTCCACCGTGGCCGTCACGCGGTATTGGCAGTTGGTTCCGTAGTTACCGAAACCGAAACTGGTGCCTTGGGCCGGGCTCGCGGTCGCCGTCGTGACCGCCGCGCCGGCGGCGGGTGCGACGAGAACGAATGCCGCCGCGAACGCTCCGAACCCTGTGATCGCTGCTCCAGCGCGCGACCAGCGCCGATCGCGGGCGCGATTTGGGTGTGCTGTCATCCACATCTCGATCACTCCCGTACTGATTCGGTTGGTGCGGCCGGTTGGTCCGCACAGCTTGTGGGTTTGCCCGGGCTTCCGGAGTTCACAAGCGAGCGCGGGTCTCGATCGGGTAGCGGGAACGCGGGCACCGGGTGCGTCGTGTGGCCGTTCCGTGACGATGCAGAGCGTTACGGGCCGTCGCGCCGGTCGCTCGCCGCGCCGTGTGTTTCCGGGAAAGCCGCTGGTCGGAACGTTGTGCGGGGGCTGGTCACGCGGGGCGCGCCGGGCGGTCGCCGTGTAGGTTCTACCCAATGAAGGCATTGCGTCGTTTCACCGTCCGTGCCCATCTGCCCGAGCGCCTGGCCGCCCTGGGGGAGCTCGCCACGAATCTGCGCTGGTCGTGGCATCCGCCGACGCAGGACCTGTTCGCCGCGCTCGATCCGCGGCGGTGGCAGGAGATGGGGCACGACCCGGTCCGGATGCTGGGTGAGGTGCCCGCGGCGCGTTTGGACGAGCTGGCCGCCGACCCCGCCTACGTCGCACGGGTGGACGCCGCGGCGGCCGACCTGCGGGAGTACCTGGCGGCGCCGGGCTGGTTCCAGCGCAGGGCGGGCGAGGAAGGCGTGCGGGGCATCGCCTATTTCTCGATGGAGTTCGGCGTCACGGAGGTGTTGCCGAATTATTCCGGGGGCCTTGGCATTCTGGCCGGAGACCACTTGAAGGCCGCCTCCGATCTGGGTCTGCCGCTGATCGGCGTCGGCTTGCTGTACCGCTCGGGCTACTTCCGGCAGTCGCTGACGACCGACGGCTGGCAAGCCGAGCACTACCCGGCGCTGGATCCGCAGGGCCTGCCGCTGCGCGCGCTCACCTCCGGCGGTTCGCCGGTGCTCATCCACGTCGCGATGCCCGATCGCAGGGTGCTGCGCGCGCGGGTGTGGATCGCGCAGGTCGGCCGGGTTCCGTTGCTGCTGCTCGATTCCGATATCGCGGAGAACGACCCGGAGTTGCGCGCGGTCACCGACCGGCTGTACGGAGGCGATCAGGAGCATCGCATCCGCCAGGAGATCCTCGCGGGCATCGGCGGTGTGCGTGCGGTGCGCGCCTACACCGCGTCGGCCGGGCTGCCCGACCCCGACGTGTTCCATATGAACGAAGGCCACGCGGGTTTCCTCGGCGTGGAGCGGATCCGCGAATTCGTGGCGGCCGGTCAGGATTTCGATACCGCGCTCGCCGCCGTGCGGGCGGGCACGGTGTTCACCACGCATACGCCGGTCCCCGCAGGTATCGACCGGTTCCCCATGCCGATGGTGCGGCGCTATTTCGGCGGTGCGCACGGGGAATCCGAATCCGCCCTGCTGCCCGGCCTTTCGGTGGACCGGATCGTGGCGCTCGGCCGGGAGGCCGACCCGTCGGTGTTCAACATGGCGCACATGGGCCTGCGGCTGGCGCAGCGCGCCAACGGCGTGTCGAAACTGCACGGGGAGGTGAGCCGGTCGATGTTCGCTTCGCTGTGGCCGGGCTTCGACCCGGCCGAGGTGCCGATCGGTTCGGTCACCAATGGTGTGCACGCGACCACCTGGGCCGCGCGGGAGTGGGTGGACAAGGCGCGCGAGCACATCGGCGCGGAGCTGGTCGAGGAGGGGCGCGGCTGGGAGAGGCTGCGCGATGTCGATCTCACCGAATTGTGGTCGACCCGCAACACCCTGCGCGGCATCCTCGTCGACGAGGTGCGCCGCAGGGTGCGCGCGTCCTGGCTGGAGCGCGGCGCCGCCGAGGCCGAACTCGGCTGGGTGAACGGCGTTTTCGACCCGGACGTGCTGACCGTCGGGTTCGCCCGCCGGGTGCCGACCTACAAGCGGCTCACCCTGATGCTGCGCGATCCGCAGCGGCTGCGCGCCCTGCTGCTGGACCCGCGGCGGCCGGTGCAGCTGGTCGTCGCGGGGAAGAGTCATCCGGCCGACGACGGCGGCAAAGCGCTGATCCAGCAGGTGGTGCGCTTCGCCGACGATCCCGAGGTACGGCACCGGATCGTCTTCCTGCCCGACTACGACATGTCGATGGCCCGCTACCTGTACTGGGGCTGTGACGTCTGGCTGAACAACCCGCTGCGCCCGCTGGAGGCCTGCGGCACCTCCGGTATGAAGTCCGCGCTGAACGGCGGGCTCAATCTCTCCATCCGGGACGGCTGGTGGGACGAGATGTACGACGGTGAGAACGGGTGGGCCATTCCGACCGCGGAGGGCGTCCGGGACGAACACCGCCGCGACGATCTGGAGGCCGCCGCTCTCTACGACCTGTTCGAACGGGCCGTGGCGCCGCGCTTCTACGAGCGCGACGCGTCCGGGATGCCGGTGCGCTGGGTCGAGATGGTCCGTCACACCTTGCAGACCCTGGGGCCGAAGGTCCTGGCTTCCCGGATGGTCCGCGACTACGCGGTGCAGTATTACGCTCCGGCCGCCGCGGCCTCGCAACGGGCGACGGCGGACGATTTCGCGGTGGCGCGCGCCATCGCCGAATACCGGCACCGGATCGAGTCGGCGTGGCCATCGGTCAAGGTGATCCAGGTGGACAGCGCCGGATTGCCGGACACGCCGGTGATCGGGGCGCGGCTGTCGCTCACCGCGCGGGTCGAACTCGGTGGGCTGAGCGTGCCGGACGTGGTGGTGCAGGCGGTGCTCGGCCGGGTGTCGGCGACCGACGATCTGTCCGACACCACGACCGTGCCCATGACGCACGCCGGTTCCGACGCGGGCGCCGAGCTGTTCACCGTGGACACGCCGCTGCCGCTGTCCGGCGCGGTCGGGTACACAGTGCGCGTGCTGCCGCACAGCGATCTGCTGGCCTCCGACGCCGAGTTCGGGCTGGTCTCCGCCCCGAGCGCTTAGCTCGGGTGGCGCCGGTCACGGTGGCGCCGCCGCGGGTGTTCCTGCCAGTGAACCGTCGGCTACCGTGCCCTTGGCCCGCCCCGAATCGTTCCTCGACTGGAGTCACCCATGGTCACCGACGTTCTGCACCGGACCCGAGGACGCCTCGACGGATATTTCGGGGTTCGCTCGACCGGTTCGACCGTCAAACGCGAACTCATGGCGGGGACCATCACGTTCCTCGCCATGTCATACGTCCTCGCGGTCAACCCCGCGGTGCTCGGCGACCAGGGCGCGCTGGGCGACAAGGGCATCCCGATGCAGGCGGTGTTCACCGCCACCGCCGTCGCCGCGGTGTTCGGCACGCTGGTCATGGGGCTGTGGGCGCGGTATCCGATCGCGCTCGCGCCGGGCATGGGACTCAACGCGTTCTTCGCCTACACGGTGGTGCTCGGCATGGGGATTCCCTGGCAGGTCGCGCTGTCGGGCACGTTCCTGTCCGGAGCCATCTTCTTCGTCCTCGCGGTGACGAAGGTTCGCGAACGCATACTCAACGCGATCCCGATGCAGTTGAAGCTCGCCGTGGGCGCTGGCATCGGATTGTTCGTGGCCTTCCTCGGACTGAAGAACGCCGGGATCGTGGTGAACAGCGACGCGACGCTGGTCACGCTGGGCGACTTCACCAAGGGCACCACCTTGCTCGCGCTGTTCGGGTTGCTGGTCACGGTGGTGTTCCTGGTGCGCGGCTGGCACGGCGCCGTGCTCTACGGCATCGTGCTGACCACGATCGTCGGCATCGTCAGCGGCTTGGTCGCACTGCCCAAGGGCTTGTTCGCCGCGCCGAAGGGGCTGGAGCAGACCTTCGGCCAGGCGATCGTCCATCTGCCCGACGCGTTCACCGGTCAGATGGTCGTGGTGGTGCTGACCATGCTGTTCGTCGACTTCTTCGACGCCTCCGGCACGCTGATCGGCGTCGCGAACCAGGCCGGGCTGCTGGACGAGGACGGCAAGTTACCGCGCGCCGCGAGCGCGCTGGCGGCGGACTCGGTGGGCACCATGGCCGGCGCGGTCATCGGCACCTCCACCACGACCGCGTATGTGGAATCGACCGCGGGCGTCTCGGCGGGCGGGCGGACCGGGTTGACCGCCGTCACCACGGCGGGCTGGTTCCTCGTCGCCATGTTCTGCTATCCGATCTTCGCGGTGGTGGCGAGTTCCAGCGAGGTGACCGCGCCCGCGCTCATCGTGGTCGGCATCCTGATGGCCCGCTCACTCGGTGCGATCGACTGGAACCGGCTGGAGTACTCGGTGCCCGCGTTCATCACCATCGTGATGATGCCGCTGACCTACTCCATCGCCAACGGCCTGGCCATGGGCATGCTGCTGTACCCCGTGGTCATGGTGGCCAAAGGCCGCATCAAGGAAGTGCACCCGGCGATGTGGGCACTGATGCTGGTGTTCCTCGGTTACTTCTTCTTCCTCGCTGAGTGATCGTCCGCTCGTCGCCGCGCTGAACCATCCCGTCCGCCCGCCCGTGGAATAGACCGAGTGGCAGGGCAGTTGGCTCGGAGAGAATCGGACCACAGTCCGTTTATTCGCCGAAGTAACGATCATGTCGGGAACGACCGCGCAGGGATGAGGACCACGATGAGCATCAAATCCGTACTCGAGAGAACCGGCAGCGAAAGCGATCTGGACGGCATCGCCCCCGATATCGGCCTGCTGGTCGTACGCGTCGTCTTCGGCGGCCTGCTCGCGGCGCACGGCGCGCAGAAACTCTTCGGCTGGTGGGGTGGGCCCGGCCTGCAGGCCAACGCCGACGGCTTCGAGCAGATGGGCTACAACCCGGGCAAGGTGTTCGGCACGCTGGCCGGCCTGACCGAACTCGGCGGTGGCCTGCTGTTGCTGCTCGGTCTGCTGACGCCGCTGGCCGGGGCCATCGTGCTCGGCACGATGATCAACGCGATCAACGCCACCTGGGCCGGTGGACTGCTGGGAGGGTACGAGATGGGCGTGCTGTTCGCGGTGGTGGGCGCCGCGCTGCCCTTCACCGGGCCGGGCAAGTTCTCCTTGGACGCGGGGCGTCCTTGGCAGCGCCACGGATTCGTGTGGGGTGTGGGCGCGGTGGTTCTCGCGGTCGCGACGGGCGTGCTCACGCTGATCCTGAAGTGGGCGCTCTGACCCTGCGGGGCAGCGGTATTCGCGGCGCGGTGACCTCGGTCGCCGCGCCGCGATGGTCTATGGGTTCGCCATGTCACGCCGCGGGCTGCTGAATCGTCTGTGTTGTGGCACTTACCGGCCGAGCAAGGAGGAAACATGGCCGTGGAAATCGGCAACCCCGGTGAACTGCACGACCCGACCGGATTCGGTTACAGCCACGTGGCGGTGACGCGGGGGGAACTGGTGTTCATCGCCGGGCAGTACGACTCGGACGCCGAAGGACACGCGACCAGCGCGGAATTCGCGGTTCAGGTGGACCGTGCGTTCGCCAATCTCGGCATCGCCTTGCGGTCGGCCGACGTGGACTTCGCCGACGTGGCGCAGTTGCGGACGCACATCGTCGACCACGATCTCGAGAAGCTGGCGGTGCTCGGGAAGAAGATCGCGGAGATCTGGGGTGACCGCCCGCCCGTGCAGACGCTGACCGGCGTGGCGGCACTCGCGTTGCCGGGCATGCTGTTCGAGGTCGACGCGGTGGCCGTGCGCGGCTGAGATCGGCGGCCAGAAGGGGGGCGGTGACGTCCCCGCGCCGCGTGCAGGGCTTGGCGCGGGGACCGGCCGATACCTCGATGTGGGAATTGGGGGGTCACCGAAGTACCGGCCACCCAATCTACTTCCGAGTGGAAATAGATTCCGGCCGGTGTGTTTGGTATCACACGGTCGCCGCGGCGGCCAGCCTGCCCAGTGCCTTGACGACGATCTCCGGGTCGGCCGTCTCCCAGTAGGGCGGCAGCGACGCGCGCAGGTATCCGCCGTAGCGGGCGGTGGCGAGGCGGGAATCCAGGATGGCCACCACACCGCGATCGTCGACGCTGCGCAGCAGGCGGCCGGTGCCCTGCGCGAGCAGCAGAGCGGCGTGGTTGGCGGCCACGGTCATGAAGCCGTTGCCGCCGCGCATCTCCACGGCGCGCTGCCTGGCCGCCAGCAGCGGATCGTCCGGGCGGGGGAAGGGGATGCGGTCGAGGATGACCAGGCTCAGCGACGGTCCGGGCACGTCGACGCCCTGCCACAGCGACAGCGTGCCGAACAGGGAGGTCTCCGGGTCGTCGGCGAACTTGCGCACCAACGCGCCCGTGGCGTCCTCGCCCTGGCACAGTACCGGGGTATCCAGCCGTTCGCGCAGCGCGTCGGTGGCCGCGCGAGCGGCGCGCATCGAGGAGAACAAGCCGAGGGTGCGCCCGCCCGCGGCCGTGATCAGCCGTTCGATCTCGTCCAGGTGAGCCGGTGCGAGCCCGTCGCGGCCCGGCGCGGGCAGGTGTTTGGCGACGTAGAGGATGCCTGACTTGGCATGGTCGAACGGCGAGCCGACATCGAGCGAACTCCAGCGCACCACCTCGGCGTCCGACGGCGCCTGCGCGCCGTTCGCGGTGGCCGGATCGGTGCGATTGCCCGACTGCGCGGGCAGGCCCCAGGTGACCGCGAGGCCGTCGAACGAGCCGCCGATCTGCAACGTGGCGGAGGTGAGCACGACGGTCGCGGTGCCGAAGAGCCTGCTGCGCAGCAGTCCGCCCACCGACAGCGGCGCCATCCGCAGCGACCGGCGCACGACACCCCTGACCTCGTCGGCCGCCAGCCAGATGACATCGCGGCGAGCAGCGGGATCCGGCTCGTCGAAGGCCGTCAGCGCGCGGACCGCGGTGTCGTGCACCTCGTCGAGCGCGGCCAGTGCCATGGTGCGGGCGGCGGAGCTCTCCGGGTCGCCCTGCGCGGTGGTGCTGCCCGGCGGCGCGAGTGCGGTGCGCGCGTTCCACGCGGCGTCGCGGACCAGGGCGAGCACGGGGGCGATGCCGTCGGGCATGGTGTCCCAGCGGGCGGCGGGCAGCTCGTCCAGCGCGGTGTGCCAGGCCTCCGCGGCGCCTTCCAGGCGATCGACCTCCTGCTCGTCGACGAGCTTGGCGCAGCGCCGGGCCGCCGCGCTGATCGCCGACGAGGTCAGTTCTGCGGTGGCCACGCCGGTGACCCGGTCGACCAGCTCGTGCGCCTCGTCGATGACCACCACGTCGTGTTCGGGCAGCACCTGGATGCCGCTGATCGCGTCGATGGCCAGCAGCGCGTGGTTGGTCACCACCACGTCGGCCTGCGCCGACTCGGTCCTGGCGCGCTCGGCGAAGCAATCCTGGCCGAAGGAGCAGCGCGACTTGCCGAGGCACTCCCGCGACGACACGCTGACCTGACGCCAGGCCCGATCGCTCACGCCGGGGGCGAGTTCGTCGCGGTCGCCGGTCTCGGTGTCGGAGGCCCACTCGTTGAGCCGTTGCACTTCGCGGCCGAGGCGCGAGATCGCGAACGCGTCGAACAGCTCCGCTTCGGCGGGCTCGTCGGGAACAGCGCTGTTGATCTTGTTCAAGCACAGGTAGTTGTTGCGGCCCTTGAGGATCGCGAACTTCGGCGTGCGGCCCAGCGGTCCGCTCAGCGCCTCCGCCAAGCGGGGGAGGTCACGGTCGACCAGCTGGCGTTGCAGCGCGATCGTGGCCGTGGAGACCACCACCGTGCGGCCGGTGCGCACGGCGTGGCGCAGGCTCGGCACCAGATACGCCAGCGACTTGCCGGTGCCCGTCCCGGCCTGCACGGCGAGATGCTCCTTGGTGTCGATCGCGTGGTCCACCGCCGCGGCCATCGTCACCTGCCCGGTGCGCTCCTTGCCGCCGAGCGCCTGCACGGCGGTGGCCAAAAGATCGGAAACGGGCGGGAGTTCGGGCACGCGAGCAGCCTACTCGGCGCCTCCGACAGGGCAGGGCGGTCGCCGAGACCGGACGGTCTACCGGCTGATGCCGCCTTCGATGTCGACGCCGGCTCCGCGCATGCGGTCCAGCGCGGCGGCGACCGTCTCGGGCGCGACGCCCGCGGTGAGATCGAGCAGGACGCGAGTGTCGAAACCCTCGATGCGCGCGTCCAGCGCGGTCGCGCGCACGCAGTGGTCGGTCGCGATGCCCACCACGTCGACGGCGTCGACGCCGCGGTCGTGCAGCCAGTCGGCCAGCCCGGTGCCGTCCTCGGTCGTGCCCTCGAACCCGGAGTAGGCCGCCGAGTAGGCGCCCTTGGAGAAGACCGCCTGGATGGGCTCGGTGGTCAGGGCCGGGTGGAAGTCGGCGCCCGGCGTGCCCACCCGGCAGTGCGGCGGCCAGCTGTCGATGTAATCGGGCTCGTCGGAGAAATGCGCGCCGGGATCGATGTGGTGATCGCGGGTGGCCACGACCACCGCGTAGTTCGCCGCGGCGAGGTGCTCGCTGATCCGCGCCGCCACGGCGGCGCCGCCTGCGACCGCGAGCGAACCGCCCTCACAGAAATCGTTCTGGACGTCGACGATGATCAGGGCCCGGGTCATGGCGACCTCCCGCGGTGTGGCTGAACAACTGTTTCAGATTCTGCCGCTCGGCCGGACGCTCGTTCCGCCGACTCGCGGGAGAATTCGCCTGCGCGATGTAAACGCGGCCCGCGCCCACGGTGATTACCGGGTGCCCCTTTCGTCGGCGGCCGGACGCGCCGCCTCCAGCACGGAGACCTCTGATGAGCCCTGCCAAACTGTTCCGCACCGTAATCGTCGCCACCACCGTGTTCCTGGCGGTCTTCTTCCTGCTCGGCTCCAAGCCCGCGGAGCCGTCGGCATGGGTGTGGTTCGCGATCACCGGAGTCGTATTCGCGCTGCTCTTCGCCGTCGGACTGCGGCTGGTGACCCGCCTCGACCAGCGCAGGCGCTGACCTCAGACGAAAGTGGTCACCACGGCGGGTTCGCCCGCCGAGAGTTTGAGCCCCTCCCACGGCAGGCTGATCAGCCCGCGCGCGACCAGGTCGCGGCTCTCGGCGAGGGTGGGCAGGTCATCGACCTGCTTGCCCTCCCGGATCAGCGGCACCAGCAGCTCACGGGCTTGGAAGCCGTCGCGGGGCGGCGTCGGCCCGGCCGCGGGATAGACGATCTCCTCGACGATCGTGCCGGTGTCGCGGGCCAAGCGGATCGCCTTCTTCGTACCGCCACGCGACTGCTTGTGACTGCTGCGTTTGGCGACCGGCACCCCATCGACTTCGACCAGCTTGTAGACCATCCCGGCGGTCGGCGCGCCGGAGCCGGTGACCAGCGCCGTCCCCACCCCGTACACGTCGACCGGCTCGGCGCGCAGCGCGGCGATGGCGTACTCGTCCAGATCGCCGGAGACCACGATGCGGGTCTTGGTCGCCCCGAGCGCGTCGAGCTGGTCGCGCACCTGCCTGGCCAGGACGCCCAGATCACCGGAGTCGATCCGCACGCCGCCCAGCTCCGTGCCCGCGACCTCGATGGCGGTCGCGACGCCCCTTGTGATGTCGAAGGTGTCCACCAGCAGCGTCGTTCCGACCCCGAGCGTCTGCACCTGACTGCGGAACGCTTCGGCTTCGTGCGCCCCGTCGGGACCGCTGTGCAGCAGCACGAACGCGTGCGCGCTTGTGCCCGCCCCCGGAATCCCGTACCGGCGCACCGCCTCCAGGTTCGAGGTGGCGTCGAAACCGGCCAGATACGCGGCGCGCGCGCAGTCCGCGGCCGCGAACTCGTGGGTGCGCCGCGACCCCATCTCGATCATCCTGCGGCCACCGGCCGCGCTGACCATCCGCGCCGCGGCGGCCGCGATGGCGCTGTCGTGATTGAGAATCGACAGCACCAGCGTCTCCAGCACGACGCATTCGGCGAAGCTGCCGCGCACCGAGAGGATCGGGGAGCCGGGAAAGTACAGCTCGCCTTCGGGGTAGCCGTCGATGTCGCCGGTGAACCGGTAGTCACGCAGCCAGTCCAGCGTCCGCCGATCCGAGAACGAGGCGGCGACGGCCAGTTCCTCCTCGCCGAACCGGAACTGCCGCAGCGCGTCGAGCAGCCGGCCGGTGCCCCCGACGACGCCGTAGCGCCGACCATTTGGCAAACGTCTAGCGAACACCTCGAAGGTGCACTGCCGATGCGCCGAGCCGTCGGCGAGCGCCGCGGCGAGCATGGTCAGTTCGTACTGGTCGGTCAGCAGCGCGGTGCTGGTCACGCCGTCACGCAGGTCCACGCTGTCACTGTAGACAGAACGGTCGGCTCACGGCGTCCGGCATCGGCCCGGTGAACCGGCGAAAACGCGAATCGGGGCTGCGTGGGTGTTGTTTATCCGGGGTCGAGTCGTACCCTTGACCCTATGGCCTTGTGCAACACAGTCCGGGGTGACGTCGTTGTGGACGCCGCGAACGCGACATTGTCGGCGGCACAGGCGACACCCGAAGCGGTGGAGTACACCGAGATCCTGGAGGCGGAGGACCGTCCGTGGGTGACCGTGGTCTGGGACGATCCGGTCAACCTGATGCACTACGTCACCTACATCTTCCAGAAGCTTTTCGGCTACAGCAAAGCGAAGGCGACCGAGCTGATGCTGAAGGTCCACAACGAGGGCAAGGCGGTGGTCTCGTCCGGTTCGCGCGACAAGATGGAACACGACGTCCAGCGACTGCACGCCGCGGGACTCTGGGCCACCATGCAGCGGGACGACTGACCAGCACGACTACCCTGACGCCGTGCGCAAGTGGAGCAGGAAGAACTCGCTGAGCGGTCTCAAACTGCGATCCGAAATGGACGCACGTGAGGCCAACGTGCTTCGGTCCCTGGTCGGTGCGGTCTCCGGGCTGCTCACCGAGCGCGCCGAGTCCGCCCCCGACGACGACTTGGCCGCCCTCACCGGATTGCGATCCGGCAACACCGTCCCGCCGGAGGATCCGCGGCTGCGCAGGCTGCTGCCGGACTTCCACCGCAGCGAACCCGGCTCGCCGGACGCCGAACGCGCCGACCTCAACAGCGCGCTGCGCGGACTGCACGAGCCCGACATCATCGACGCCAAGCTGGCGGCGGGCTCGGTCGTGCTCGACACCGTGCCGAGCGCGGGCGGAAAGATCGTCCTCACCCCCGAGCAGGCCGACGCCTGGTTGACCGCGCTCACCGACGTGCGGCTGGCCCTTGGCACGGTGCTGAACATCGACGCCGACACGCCCGACCAGCTCGACCCCGACGATCCGCGCGCTCCGCACCTGGACGTGTACCACTGGCTGACCTGGATGCAGGACTCGCTGCTCCAGGCGCTGGCGCCCTGACCGGCCGCGCTGCGAAGATCGGCGCGAAGAGTCCGCGCCGTGAGGAGCACAGAGTGAACGCCGAACCGGGTGAACGCAATTCGATCACCGACGTGCCCGGAGTGCTGGTCGGTCATCATCACGTCCTCGATCCGGACGCCACGCTCGGCTCCGGCGCGGCGACCGGATGCACGGTGGTGCGCGTGCCGGGCGGCGCGGTGGCGGCGGTAGACGTGCGCGGCGGAGGACCTGGCACTCGGGAGACCGACCTGCTCGATCCGATGAACACCGTGCGCCGGATCGACGCGGTCCTGCTCACCGGCGGCAGCGCCTTCGGGCTCGCCGCGGCCGACGGGGTGATGCGATGGCTGGAGGACAACGGCGCGGGCATCGTGATGGACCCGGCGGACCCGAGCCGGGTGGTGCCGATCGTGCCCGGCGCGGTGATCTTCGATCTTCCGGTCGGCGCGTGGGACATCCGCCCGACCGCCGAGTTCGGCTATCGCGCCGCGGCCGCGGCGGGCGTCGACTTCGCGCGCGGTTCGGTCGGTGCGGGCGTCGGCGCGCGTGCCGGTTCGATCAAAGGCGGGGTGGGCACGGCGAGCATCGTGCTCGGTGACGGCGCCGCCGCGGGGATCACCGTCGCCGCGCTTGTCGTGGCGAACCCCGTCGGCTCGGTGTTCGATCCGCGCACCGGGTTGCCGTGGGGGTGCGGCACCGACGGGCCCGGCTTCTTCGGGCTGCGGGAGGCGACCGAAGAGCAGCTGGCGGCGGCGAACGCGCTGCCGGTGAAGGGCACCGTGCTCAACACCACGATCGGCGTCGTCGCCACCGACGCCCCGCTCGATCCGGCGGGATGCAGGCGGGTCGCGGTCACCGCGCACGACGGGTTGGCCAGGGCGATCCGCCCCGCGCACTCGCCGCTGGACGGGGACACGCTCTTCGCGCTCGCCACCGGGACGGCGGAGGAGGACGCAGGTCTGCCACTGCCGCCCGCCTTTCCCTCCGATCTGCTTGTTCTCGACCAGATCTGCACGGCCGCCGCCGTCTGTGTCGAACGCGCCATCGTCGACGCGATCCGCTCGGCGCACACGGTGGCGGGCATCCCGGCCTACCGAGACCTGTTCGGCGTTTGATTTCCAGCGCCCGCTCGGCATCGCTTCGCTCGAAAGACGTGGTCGGGGGGAGCCCGGCGCAGATCTCCGGATGGCGGGTACCTGGTGGGCCGGAATCGGGGACCGGGCGAGCCGGCCGCGGGAATAGCCGAATATCCTGGCTCGTTGTCGACTGCGATGGGTCGGCGTTGTGGAAAGGTGTGCGACTCGTGCTGGTGATCAGGGCCGACCTCGTGGAGGCGATGGTGGCGCACGCGCGCGCCGATCACCCCGACGAGGCCTGCGGTGTCATCGCGGGGCCGGAGGGCTCGGATCGTCCGGAGCGCTTCATCGCCATGGTCAACGCCGAGCGTTCGCCCACGTTCTACCGCTTCGACTCCGGCGAGCAGTTGAAGGTGTGGCGCGCGATGGACGACGCCGACGAGGCGCCGGTCGTCATCTACCACTCGCACACCGCCACCGAGGCCTATCCGAGCCGGACCGACGTGTCCTACGCCTCCGAGCCGTTCGCGCACTACGTGCTGATCTCCACCCGCGATCCCGAGCAGCACGAGCTGCGCAGCTACCGGATCGTGGACGGCGAGGTCACCGAGGAGCCGGTGCGGATCGTCGACGCGTACGAGAACTAGACCGATGCCTGTTCGCGAAACCGAGGAGTACCCATGCCGGTAACCGTCTCCATTCCGACCATCATGCGCGGCCTCACCAAAGGTGAGAAGCGCGTGCAGGCCGAGGGCGCCACGCTGTCGGCGCTGATCGACGACCTCGAGGCCAACCACCCCGGGCTCGCCGAGCGCCTGCTGAAGGACGGCAAGCTCAACCGCTACGTCAACATCTACGTCGACGACGAGGACGTGCGCTTCGCCGGCGGGCTGGACGCCGAAGTGCCGCAGGATGCCAGCGTGACGATCCTGCCCGCCGTGGCCGGAGGCTGACCCGTCCCGTGGCGCGTTACGAATCGCTGATCGCGACCCTCGGTAACACCCCGCTGGTCGGGCTGCGCACCCTGTCCCCGCGCTGGGACGGTGACGACCACGTGCGACTGTGGGCCAAGCTGGAGGATCGCAACCCCACCGGCTCGATCAAGGATCGGCCCGCCCTGCGGATGATCGAGAAGGCCGAGGCCGACGGGTTGCTGCGGCCCGGTTGCACGATCCTGGAGCCCACCAGCGGCAACACGGGCATCTCGCTGGCCATGGCGGCGAAGCTCAAGGGCTACCAGCTGGTCTGCGTGATGCCGGAGAACACCTCCGTGGAGCGGCGGCAGCTGCTCACCATGTTCGGGGCGCGGATCATCGACTCCCCGGCGGCGGGCGGCTCCAATCAGGCCGTCGCGCTGGCCAAGCAGATCGCGGCGGAGCATCCCGACTGGGTGATGCTCTACCAATACGGCAATCCGGCGAACGCGTCGGCGCACTACGAGACCACCGGCCCGGAGATCCTGGCCGACCTGCCCGAGATCACCCATTTCGTCGCGGGCCTCGGCACCACGGGCACGCTGATGGGGACCGGCCGCTTCCTGCGGGAGAAGGTGCCCGGCATCGAGATCGTGGCCGCCGAGCCGCGTTACGGCGAACTGGTCTACGGCCTGCGCAACATCGACGAAGGGTTCATCCCCGAGCTGTACGACGAGAGCGTGCTGACCACCCGCTTCTCGGTCGGCCCTTACGACGCGGTGAAACGCACTCGCGAACTGGTGCTCGAAGAGGGCATCTTCGCCGGGATCTCCACCGGCGCCATCCTGCACGCCGCGCTCGGCGTCGCCCGCAAGGCGGTGAAGGCGGGCACGCGCGCCGACATCGCGTTCGTGGTGGCCGACGGCGGATGGAAGTACCTGTCCACCGGGGCCTACGACGGCACGCTCGAAGAGGCGGAAGAGCGGCTCGACGGCCAGCTCTGGGCCTGATTCCCCGGCCGCGCCGGTACCCTCGGTGGGGGCGGGGCCACGCCCCCCGCCACGGCGAGGAGGTGGCCATGACCGGCGCGGGACTGGGGCCGTCGTTCGACCCTGATCGGCTGGCGGCGCTTCGTGCGCGAGTGGGCAAGCCCGCTGGTGCTCCCATGCGGCCCGCCGCCGGAGGCTTCGCCGCGATCAAGCAACTGTGGCTGCGGGCCGGTGTGCTGATCGCCGGATTCGTGGGAGTGCTCTACGGCGTCGAAGGGGTGGACACCGCCGTCGGCGGACAGCTCGACCACGCGGGCATCGAACCGCGCCGCGCCGACGGGCTGACCGGCATCCTGTTCGCCCCGTTGCTGCACGGCGGCTGGCCGCATCTGATCGGCAACACGCTCCCGGTGCTGGTGCTCGGTTTCCTGGTCCTGGTGACCGGCATCGGACGCGGGCTCGCCGCGACCGCGATCATCTGGCTGGGTGCCGGGCTCGGGGTCTGGCTCACCGGCGCGACGGGCAGCACGCACATCGGGGCGTCGTCGCTGGTGTTCGGCTGGTTGACCTTCCTCATCTCGCGGGGCTGGTTCGCCCGCAACGTCGGGCAGATCGTGCTCGGCCTCGTCGTGCTCGCCCTCTACGGGTCGCTGCTGTGGGGTGTGCTGCCCGGTCAGCCCGGAATCTCTTGGCAGGGGCACCTATTCGGCGCGTTGAGTGGATTGCTGGCCGGCTGGGTACTCTCTTCGGATGCACGACGAAACCGCCGCGGGGACCGAGCCGGAACCGGTGCGTCGCCGCGGTGAGCGGGCGGCCCGCCGGAAATGTGGGGGATCCTTTCTTGAGTGAGAATTCCGCGTGGCAGCATGGGGGGATGCGCCTTACCGTCCTCGGGTGCTCGGGCAGTGTGTCCGGCCCGGACTCTCCCGCGTCGGGTTACCTGCTGACCGGCCCGGACATGCGGCCAACGGTCATCGATTTCGGTCCGGGTGTGCTGGGCGCGTTGCAGCGCCACGCCGATCCCGGTGAGGTCGACATCTTCCTGACCCATCTGCACGCCGACCACTGCCTCGACCTGCCCGGTTTGCTGGTGTGGCGCCGCTACCACCCGACGCCCCCGGAAGGGAAGGCGATCGTGCGCGGCCCGTCGGACACCTCGCTGCGCATCGGCAATGCCTCCGCCGAGGTCGGCGGCGAATGCGACGACTGGTCGGATGTGATCGACATGCGTGCCTGGGTCGAGGGCGAGCCCGTCTCCTTCGGGCCGGGCCACACCGTCACCGCGCGCCGGATGTACCACCCGCCGGAGTCCTACGGTCTGCGCATCGTCACCGCCGCCGGCCGCACCTTCGTCTATACCGGCGACACCGCGCTGTGCCCCCAGGTCCACGAACTCGCGCAGGGTGCCGACATCCTGATGGCGGAGGCATCCTGGACCCACGACCCGGCGAATCGCCCACCCGGCATTCACCTCTCGGGCACCGAGGCCGGCCAGATCGCCGCCCAGGCAGGCGTGAAGGAACTCCTGCTCACCCACATCCCCCCGTGGACCTCCCGCGAAGACGTGATCGCCGAGGCGAAGGAACAGTTCACCGGCCCCGTGCACGCGGTGGCCCCTGGCGAAACCTTCGATCTCTGACCGAATCCGGTAACGACAGGACCGGCGCGCACTCATCGAACGGGTTCGCCACAACGTGTGAAGCGCACTGTCGCATCACGCCGGGTCGCCCGAACGACGCGCCGATCCAAGAATCCGTAAGGCATTCCGTCTGCCGAAGCTCAGGGAGTCGACTCGATCCGACTGCCCACAACTCGGTGCCGACTCGCAATCGGCCCGCCGCTTCGTGGTGCCGCCCATGGCTTACACAGCGAGGCCTGCGAAGACACCCGCCGAACTCCTCTGGGTACGCCTCTGGTCCCCGCCGTGATCCCACACGCCCGGCGCGCCTCGACCACGGCTCTCGACCGGAGCGAGACGCAGCATGCGCCCTCCGAAGCCCGGCTCGTCTGGACGCTACCGCCGTTCGATAGACGAAGCAGCAGCGGTGGCGTACGACACCCCGCCGACAGGGGCGCCCCGTGAATCACGCGCTTGTCACGCAGCGTGCCCAGCGCACCACCCCTACAGGTTTCGAGCGAAGCGAGACCGAGCATGCGCGTTCGTGGCCCGGCTCGTGTCCGAGTGGCCGCCGCGTAGGCGACGAAGGAGCAAGCGGCGGTCGCTCGGATACGAGCCATGAGGGGGCCGCGAACACCCAGCGCCGCAGGCGCTGGAATACAAACACAGCCGCGAACACGCCGCGACGAAGTCGCGGCCAGAAGACCCAGTATTCTGTGGCCGTGTCGAGACGAGCCGATGGCAGGGCGGACGATGAGCTCCGCGAGGTCCGGATCACCCGTGGTTTCACCACGCATCCCGCGGGTTCGGTGCTGGTGGAGTTCGGGCAGACGCGGGTGATGTGCACCGCGAGCGTCACCGAGGGGGTGCCGTCGTGGCGGCGTGACTCCGGATTGGGCTGGCTCACCGCGGAATACGCGATGCTGCCTGCGGCCACGCACACCCGGAGCGGGCGTGAGTCGGTGAAGGGCCGGATCGGCGGGCGGACCCAGGAGATCAGCCGCCTGGTCGGCCGCTCGCTGCGCGCCTGCATCGACCTGGCGGCGATCGGCGAGAACACCATCGCGATCGACTGCGATGTGCTCCAGGCCGACGGCGGCACCAGGACGGCCGCCATCACCGGCGCCTACGTGGCGCTGGCGGACGCGGTGACCTATCTCGGCGCGGCGGGCGCGCTGGCCGACCCGCAGCCGATCTCCTGCGCGATCGCCGCGGTGAGCGTCGGCGTGGTCGACGGCCGGGTGCGCGTGGATCTGCCTTACGAGGAGGATTCGCGCGCCGAGGTCGACATGAACGTGGTCGCCACCGACACCGGAACGCTGGTGGAGATCCAGGGCACCGGCGAGGGAGCCACCTTCCCGCGTTCCACGCTGGACAAGTTGCTCGATGCCGCGCTCGCCAGTTGTGAGCGATTGTTCGTCGTGCAGAAGGAGGCGCTGGCGCTGCCGTACCCCGGCGTGCTTCCCGAACCCGCCGAGCCGAAGAAGAAGTGATGACCCGCCGTCTGCTGGTGGCAAGCCGCAACGCCAAGAAACTGAACGAATTGCGCCGCATCCTCGATGAGGCTGGCATCGCCGGGATCGAGCTCGTCGGATTGAACGATGTTCCGCCGTACGACGAGGCGCCCGAGACCGGCGCGACGTTCGAGGAGAACGCGCTGGCCAAGGCCCGCGACGGCGCGGCGGCCACGGGGTTGGCCTGTGTCGCCGACGATTCCGGCATCGAGGTGGACGCGCTGAACGGCATGCCGGGGGTGCTGTCGGCGCGCTGGTCGGGCAGGCACGGCGACGACGCGGCCAACAACGCGCTGCTGCTGGCCCAGCTGTCCGACGTGCCGGACGAGCGGCGCGGCGGGCGATTCGTGTCCACCTGCGCGCTGGTGGTGCCGGGCGGCGCGGAGACCGTGGTGCGCGGTGAATGGCCCGGTTCGATCGGGCGGAAGCCGGTGGGCGACGGTGGTTTCGGTTACGACCCGCTGTTCATCCCGGAGGGCGGCGACCTCACCGCGGCCCAGCTGACACCGGCCCAGAAGGACGCGGTGTCGCATCGGGGACGGGCGCTGGCCCGGTTGACGCCCGCGCTCGCGGCGCTCGCCGAAGGCTGACGCGGCCTCAGACGCCGTAGGTCTGCTTGACCTGCTTGGCGTTGACGTGCTCGACGAAGAACGACAGCAGCGGGATGGTGCCGGCGAGCAAGGTGCCGACGGTGCGCAGGACCGGCCAGCGGACCTTGACCGCGAGATCGGCGGTGACCAGCAGGTAGACGAAGTACACCCAGCCGTGCACCACGGCGATCCAGCTGGGGGTCGCCACGTCGAAGCCGTATTTGGCGATCATCTCACCGGTGAGCAGCAGCAGCCAGAGGCCGGTGATCCAGGCCAGCGCCCGGTAGCGCAGCAGCGCCGGGCCGATCTTGGCCGCGTTTCCGGCCGGGGCCGGTGCGGTGGTCTCGGTGGAATTCTCGCTGGTGGTCAACCGGCGCTCCTCTCGCGGGTGTGCAGGCCCGCCGCGCGGACCTGTTCATCGATGTCGTTGGCGTGCAGCGCGGCGAGGTACCGGTTGTACTCGGCGAGCACGGGATCCTCGTCCCGGACGGCTTTCGGCCGCTCGGGCAGCAAACCCGGCGGCAGTTCGGTCGGCGCGATCGGTTTCGGGGTGCGGCTGGCGGCGGAAGCGGGCCGCGGGGCCGCGGCGGATTCGTTCTTCTCCTCGGGTTCGCTTGCCTCGCGCTCGAGCCGTACGAACCGGAAGTAGGCGAAGACGGCGAATCCCGCGAACAGGGGCCACTGCAACGCGTAGCCGAGATTCTGTGCGGTGCCGGTCGCGGACTCGTACCGCTCCCATTGCCACCAGGCCAGCCCCAGGCAGCCCAGCGCGGCGATGATCACCAGCGCGATGAGGGCCGGGCGGTTGTGTGCCGAGCGGCGGGGTGAGGCGGACACGGCTTCTACGGTACCCGTTCTACTACGCGGGCCGTAGAACGAGGTACGCCGTCCGTCGCCCGCTGTGACCACGGTCATCGCGGCGGCGAGCGCACTGTCGACGTGGCCGGTCCGACCGGAGCCGAAGGGCGGGCGCGCGGCTCGGTCGGACCGGACGCGTCGACAGCTGGTAGATCGTTCCCCCATCGCGTGCGCGGAGCGGTCCCGGTTTCACTGGCCGTGGCTTGATACGTCCGGACCGGGTCGGCGGTGGAGCGGTTGCGGGTTGACTGCTCCGTTGTCGCCGGTTCAGACGGGGTAGATGACGCCGGTCTTGCGCTCCGATTCGGCCCACAACCGCTGCCACAGGTCCCGGTTCTGCGACAGGCGGGTGGAGGACGAGGGTTTCACCGGGCCCTGGCTGCCGAAAAGGCGGGTCGGGCCCCAGTAGGTCTCGGGGTCGGCGTCGGGCATGGTGGCGGCGAACAAAGTCGAGTGCGCCGCCTTGGCGGGGGAGTGGCCGATCAGGCGGATGAACGGCTTGGAGATGTGATCGAGCGGGGTCTCGGTGTGCGCGAAGAGGTCGGTGGCCGAGACACCGGGATGCACCGCGTAGGAGCGCTTGGACGAGCCGGATTCGCGCAACCTGCGCTGCAGTTCGCGGGCGAACATCAGATTGCACAGCTTGGACTGCGCGTAGGCGAGATTGCGCTGATACCGGCGCTTCTCGTAGTCGAGGTCATCGATCCAGAGCTTCGGCGTCTGCTTGTGCGCGATGCTGGAGAGGGTGACCACCCGATCGGTGATCCGGTCCAGCAGCAGGCCGGTGAGCGCGAAGTGTCCGAGGTGGTTGACTCCCCATTGGGTCTCGAAGCCGTCCTTGGTCCGCGAGAACGGGATGTTCATCAGGCCCGCGTTGTTGACCAGGACGTCGAACCGGTCGCTGTCGTCGGCGAACTTGCGCACCGAGGACAGATCGGCCAGGTCGAGTTCCGCCACGCGGACATCGCCGTCGATGCCCGCCGCGACCTCTTTCGCCTTGACCGCGTTGCGACAGGCCATGATCACCGTCGCGCCCTTGGCGGCCAGGACTTTCGTGGTGACGGCGCCGAGGCCGCCGTTCGCGCCGGTGATGACAAAGGTGCGTCCCGTCTGGTCCGGGATCTCAGCTGGTTTCCACGCCATGCGTCAACCTTACTCTGGAGTAAGTTTACGGGGAAGAATATCGCCAACGATCGTCTCAGACGCGGAAGCTCGTGTCGTGGAGGACGACCGCGACACGAGCTGCCGGCCGGTGTTCAGCGGCCGCTGCCGATAGGTTGCCCGAAGGCGGCCGCGAGGACGTCGCCCACCGTCTCGCCCCAGACCTGCCAGGTGGCGGGGTCCAGCGTCATCGAGCCGACATCGGTGACGGTGACGCCGTCGGCCACCGGCACGCCCGCGAACCGATCCTTCAACCACAGCAGCGCGCGCGGCGCGGCGATCGGATCGAGGGTGAGGTGCTCGCTGAAGTGGTCGCGGATGTACTCGACCCGTGCGCCGGGGTCCTTGGCGTAGGTGCCGACCAGCTCGTTGACCGGACCCACCGGAATGAGCCAGTCGGCGTTGGCCTGGTACATCAGCATCGGCATGTCCGGCACCGCCTGGCCCAGCTTCGTCTTGTTCAGAACGTCCACGACGGCGGGATCGGTGAACGGATTCTTCGCCAGCATCCCCAGGTTGTCCGCGAACGGGAACAGCGCGGCCTGGTAGCTCGCGCAGAGCTGCTCCTTGCCCGCGATCATGAGCCTGCCCAGGCCGTTGGCGTTCTCGTCGAGGAATCGACGCAGTTGCGGATATTCGCGCGAGACGCCGAGCGCGCCCGCGAAGATCAGCCCGGCGGAGAGATTGCCGTTGGCCATTCGCAACGCGGCGGACAGGTCGGCGGGGATGCCGCCCTCCGCGGCGCCGACCACATTCAGTTCGGGTGCGTAGGCGCGCTTCAGTTCGGCGGCCCAGCCGGTGGCGATCGCGCCGCCGGAGTAGCCCATCATCCCGACCCTGGTCCCGGTCCCGGACAGTTGCATCGGCGCGAAGTTCTCCGCGGCGCGAATGCCGTCGAGCGTGATGCGACCCGCCAAAGGTCCCGCGGCGTACGCCGAATCGGGCCCCTGGTGATCCGGGATCACCGCGGCCCAGCCCTGGGCCAGCGCGGCCTGCACCTCGAGGAACTGCGCGGCCACCAGGGTCGAGCCGGTCAAGGTCGCCGGGATGGAACCCATCTGGAGCTGATACGACGGCATGCAGTAGTTGCCGGTCGAGTCCTCGGCGATCTGGTAGGAGAACAGCGGCCGGTCGGCGACGTAGCCGCGCGGCTTGATCACCGTTGCCACGGCGGCGATGGCCTCGCCGCGGGAGTTGGTGGAGCGGTAGGACAGCTGCCAGGCGTCCACGTTCACCGGAAGCAGCGAGAGGTTGGCCAGATTGACCTGGCGCGCGGCGATGATCTGGCCGGGAGCCAGATCGGCGTAGGTCTGCGCGGGCGGGCGGTAGAACGCCGGGTCGAAGCCGGGCGGCAGCGGCGGAATCGGGAACGGCAGCGCGGGCTGGACCACCGGAGCGTCCGGCTGGGGCTCGGCGGCGGCGGAGCCGGGGAGCGACGGCAGCCCCACCGCGACCGCGGCGAGCGCCGCGAGCAGCTTCGGTGCGTGCTTGCGGGAAATGACCACGCGAGAACCTCTTCGTTCGGTGAGCCACATTTGTGAGCCCCATCGGTTTCAGACTGGCCCGAGTATGCGGCGTCATGACCGCCGATCACAAGTAGGCAGCGGCGACCGTCAAGGCGACGGGACCGGTTCGTGGTCGCCGTGATTTCGCTACGGTGAGAGATGTGACGGCGACAGTGGGCAGGCAATACGGTGGGCGTGCCGTCGTGGAACGGAAAGCCGAGCGGCGGCAGCGGTTCCTCGAGGCGGCCACCCGGATCTTCGCCGAGCGCGGCTATGCCGACTGTTCGCTGGCCGACGTGTGCGCCGCCGCGGGTTTGTCCAAACGGCAGTTCTACGAGGAGTTCCAAGCCAGGGAGGACGTGCTGGTCGCCGCGTACGACCGGATCCAGGACGAGGCCGCCGCCGCCGTGGTCGCGCGGATGGACGCGCTCGACCCGCGGTTCGACCTGCGCGCCGCGATGACCGCCGTGGTGACCGCCTACCTGGAATCGATCGGCTCGGATCCCTATCGCGCGAAGGTCGCCTTCATCGAAGTGGTCGGCGTGAGCGAGCGGATGGAGCGGCACCGGCGCGAGCGCAGGCACGGGTGGGCGGCCGTGCTGGAATCCCACGTGGTGCCCGTGGTAGCGCCAGGTTCGCGGATACGCGGCGCGCCCGGGTGGGGGGCGAGCGCCTTGATCGGCGCGATCAACGGCCTCGCGCACGAGTGGGTGCTGGCCGATCCGCGTCCGACGGTGGCCGAGCTCGTCGATCTGCTCGTCCCCATCGCGATGTCGCTCATCGAACCGCGCGACGAAGCGCGGGAGAGTACGGCCGGCTGATTCGCTGCCGTGTCGCTGGATATTCATCCGAGCGGCGAAAGCCCATACTGAGCTGATGGCCGGTTCGGTTGCTGTCGCCCCGGACCCTGTCGCTCCGATGGGCAGGGCCAAGACCAACATCGTGTTCGGCACCATCGTGCTCGGCATGCTCATGGCGGCACTGGACCAGACCATCGTGTCCACCGCGCTGCCCACCATCGTCGCCGACCTCGGCGGCGCGGGGCATATGGCGTGGGTGGTCACCTCCTACCTGCTCGCCGAGGCGGTGGCGACGGCGCTGGCGGGGAAGCTCGGCGATCTGTTCGGCCGCAAGCTGGTGTTCCAGATCAGTGCCGTGATCTTCATCGTCGGCTCGATGGTCGCCGGGCTGGCCAACGGCATGTTGTTGCTGGTCCTCGCCCGTGGGATCCAGGGCTTCGGCGCGGGCGGGTTGATGGTCACGTCGATGGCGCTGATCGCCGACATCATTCCGCTGCGGCAGCGGGGCAAGTATCAGGGCGCGCTTGGCGCGGTATTCGGCGTGACCACGGTGATCGGCCCGACGCTGGGCGGCCTGTTCACCGACCATGCCAGCTGGCGCTGGTGCTTCTACGTCAACGTGCCGGTCGCGGTGGTGATGATCGCGCTGGCGGCGCGCACCCTCCCGCGGGTGCGCGCCGCGGCCAAACCGGTGATCGACTACCTCGGCATCGGCCTGGTGGCGCTGGGCGTCTCCTGCTTGATCCTCGGCCTGGAATGGGGCGGTCAGCAATACGCGTGGAATTCGCCGACGATCATCGGCCTGTTCGCCGCGGCGGTGTTCCTGCTCGCCACGTTCGTCGCGGTGGAGTTGCGGGCCACCGAGCCGATGCTGCCGATGGGCTTGTTCCGCAGCCAGGTGTTCACGGTGTGCTCGATTCTCAGCTTCATCGTCGGCTTCGCGATGCTCGGCTCGATGACCTACCTGCCCGCGTATCTGCAATACGTCGACGGCGTTTCGGCCACCATGTCGGGTGTACGCACGCTGCCGCTGGTGGCGGGCCTGTTCGCCACCTCGATCCTGTCCGGGCAGGTGGTCGGCAAATCCGGGCGCTATCGGTATTTCCCGATCGCGGGCACGCTGGTCATGTCGCTCGGCCTGTATCTGATGTCGACGATGGGCCGCGACACCGGCACGTGGCTGGAGTCGCTGTACATGCTGATCCTCGGCCTCGGCATCGGACTGGCGATGCAGGTGCTCACCATCGTCGTGCAGAACACCGTGCCCTACGCCCAGCTCGGTACCGCGACCTCCGGCGTCACGTTCTTCCGCACGCTGGGCAGCGCCTTCGGCACGGCCATCTTCGGCACCCTCTACAGCAACGAGATCGGCCCCGACCTCGCCGCCGCCCTGGCCCGGGTCGGCGTGGTGCCGCCCGCGGTCGCCGCGGATCCGCAAGCGTTGCGCGCCCTGCCCGCCGAACAGTCGGCGCCGATCATCGACGCGTACGCGGACTCCATCGACCACGTGTTCTTCTGGGTCGTGCCGATCGCACTGGCCGGATTCGTGGTCGCGTGGTTCCTGCCCGAGGTGCCGCTGCGCGACAGCGCGCGGGCGGGCGCGGGGGATGTGGGGGAGGGGTTCTCGGTGCCCGACTCACCCGATCGGCTGGTGCAACTGGAACGGGCGATCGCGGGGACCATGCGCAGGGCGGGAGCGCAGGATCCGATCGGCCCGCGCATCCTCGCCGACGCCGACAGCGACCTCACGCGCGGCGAGGCATGGGCGCTCGGGCAGGTGTATCTGCGCGATCGCGTGCGCGGCGACGCCACGCTGACCGGGATCGCGCGGGCGCACCGCGTGCCCGAGGAGGTGATCGAGCCGATCTACGACCAGGTCGGCGCGGAAGGTTATCTGACGCGGGAGGGACAGCGACTGCGGCTCACCGACGCCGGAGCGGCCGAGCTGGATCGGATCAAGGCGGCCTGGCGGCGCTGGCTCGACACCAGGCTCGACGACTGGAACGAGGCCGATCCCGCCGATCGCGCGCTGCTGGATCAGGCGCTGGCGAACATCGCCACCAAGTTGCTGGAAGACCAGACGCGCGCACAGGAGACGGTGCCAGCCTGATCTGCTTGCGGCCGATTACTCGTAGACGTATATTCGTAGACGAGTAAGGGAGGTGCCGCGATGAAGAAGCGCAAGGTCGACAACCTGCTGGCGCTCGCGGTGCTGTCGGTGATCATCGAGCGCCCGATGCACCGCTACGAGATCGCCCAGACCCTGCGCGAGCGGGGCAAGGACCACGACATGGCGATCAAGTGGGGTTCGCTCTACACGGTCGTGCAGAACATGGCCAAGGTCGGGTTCCTGGAGGTCGTCGGCAGTGAACGGGAAGGCGCCCGGCCCGAGCGGGTGATCTACCGGATCACCGACGCGGGCCGTGCCGAGATGGCCGACTGGACCAGGGAACTGCTGTCCACTCCGGAGCCGGAACATCACCGGTTCGTCGCGGGCCTGTCGATTCTCGCGGTGCTTCCGCCCGCCGAGGTGGTGGAACTGCTCGGCACCCGCCTCGAAGCGCTGGAGCGCACCATCGCCACCGTGCGACGCGAACTCGGCGAGCTCGCGGGCACGCTGCCGCGGCTGTTCATCATCGAATCCGAGTTCGGGCTGGCGATGCTGGAGGCCGAGGCGGCGTGGACGCGCTCGCTGCGCGCGGAGCTGACCGAGGGCACCTTCCCCGGACTGGCCCAATGGCGCGAGTGGCACGAGCGCGGCATGCTGCCGTCCGACGTCGACGAAATGGTGGAGAGGGGGATGGCCGAGAACTAGCCGAGAACCGGACCCGGCGAAGGTGCGGCAACACCGCCGCCGGGCCCGATCGAACAGTCTCGAACCGCGCCCGCGAACGCGCACCCGGCTACAAGGCTGGCAACCACAGGATAACCGGGTGGGTGGCGCGCGAGTCGGTTCGGGCAACCGAACCCGTATCGCACGAATCCTGGAGACACCCATGTCCACAACACGTACCGCCCTGGTGATCGGTGGCGGAATCGCCGGTCCCGTCGTCGCGACGGCCCTGCGCAAAGCGGGCATCGACGCCCGCGTCTACGAGGCCTACCCCGGCCCTTCCTACGGCATCGGCAGCGGGCTCGCGCTGGCGCCGAACGGCATCGCCGCGCTCGACATCATCGGGGCGGGCGACCCGGTCCGCGCGATCGCGCTGTCGGTCCGCAATATGAACATGTCCGTCGGCGCCAAGGTGCTGGAGATGCCCGGCATCCCCGATCTGCCGCCGCTGCAATTGGTCGATCGCAGTGAGCTGCACCGAACGCTGCACCAGCACGCGGTCGCGGCGGGCGTTCCGTTCGAGTACAACAAGCGCCTGGTGGACGCGCACGAGGACGAGTCGGGCGTCACGGCCAGGTTCGCCGACGGCAGCGCGGCCACCGCAGACGTGCTGATCGGCGCGGACGGCATCCGTTCACGGGTGCGCACGCTGATCGACCCGAACGCTCCGGGCCCCGACTACACCGGCATGCTCGGCTTCGGCGCGACCACCGAGTGCGACGCCGACATCCCGCCGGACACCATGACTTTCGCGTTCGGCAAGCGGGCGTACTACCTGTACTGGCCGCTCGGGGACGGGCGGGTGGCGTGGGGAGCCAACCTGCCGCACAAGGAATATCTGTCGCTCACCGCGGCGCGGGCGGTGCCGAGCGCGCATTGGTTGAAGATCTTGCGCGAGACCTACCGCGACGACACGCCGGGCGGCGAACTCGCCCGGCGCACCACCGAGGAGCAGTTGGAGGTGGTCGGCGCGCTGCACATCATGCCGCCGGTGCCGCACTGGCATCGCGGGCGGATGGTGCTGGTGGGCGACGCGGTGCACGCTCCGTCCAACAGCTCCGGTCAGGGCGCGTCGCTGGCGATCGAGAGCGCCGTGCAGCTGGCCCGCTGCCTGCGTGATCTGCCTGCTGCGGAGGCGTTCGCGGTCTACGAGCGCTTGCGGCGCGAGCGGGTGGAGGGCGTCGCGGCCCGCGCCGCGAAGATCAACCACAGCAAGACGCCGGGGCCGGTGGGGCGCAAGGTCATGCAGCTGCTCATGCCGGTCATGGCCAAGACCGTGATGAAGCCGGAGAAGACCATGGGGCCGGAGCAGCGCTACCGGATCGATTGGGACGCTCCCGCCGAGCGCGAACTCGCGTCGGTCTGAGTCGGCTGGTAGGTCCCGCGGGTTTCGCCACCCGCGGGGCCTGTCGACGGCTGGACAGCTCTTGTCCGGCTCGCCGCCGACTTGCGGACAGTGGTTTCGAAATCGTCGCGCCCCACTCCGATTCGGAGTCGTTCGCGGCGCTGATGGAACCGGCATCCGCCACCGCATCTGCGGCGCGCCGCCCGTGTCTCCCCGCACGTCGAGCCGGTGCGTCCGCCGCCGAGCGGGCGGCACTGGTGAGCGTGAGCGGTCAGTAGCGCGTCGCGCGGTCGCGCAAGATCCGCGCGGTCTGCTCGTCGCCGGGCAGGAACGCCTCCAGTTGCAGCTCGGCGAGCGTCACGTCCACCGCGGTGGCGAACGAGGTGAGCGTGGTGATCAGGCGCAACTCCCCGTCGGCGCTGCGCAGCCGCAGCGGCACCGCGAAACCCAGATGGTCCGGACCCGGCTCGGCTTGCGGCAGATAGGTCTCCAGTTCGTCTATGAGCTCGTCCAAGACGGGATCGGGGTTGCGGGCCATCCGGTTGCGCAGCGCCTCGGTGACATGCCGTCCCCATTCCGGCAGGTTGACCACGCGGGCGGCCAGGCCGTCCGGGTGCAGCGCCAGCCGCAGCACGTTGACCGGCGGTTCCAGCAGCCATGGGGCTGCGCCCTCGGTGAGCACGCCGAATGCCGCATTGGCCGCGAGCAGCACACCGTGCGGCCGGACCACCAGCGCCGGGTAGGGCAGGTGGCCGTCCAGGATCGCCCGCAACGCCGCCAGCACCGGCGCCAATGCCTCGGTGTCCAGCGCCGATTCGGGGAAGACCGGCGCGTAACCCGCGGCGAGCAGCAGTCCGTTGCGCTCACGCAGCGACAGCTCCAGTGATTCGGCCAGTCGCACCACCATGGTGCGTCCGGGGCGCGAGCGGCCCTGTTCCAGAAAGCTCAGATGACGCTGAGTGGTGTCGGCGCGGATCGCGAGATCCAGCTGGCTGACCCGGCGCAGCGTGCGCCAATGCTTGAGCTGCCGGGCGAACCCGGTGGACTCGGCCGCCGTCGTCATGGCAGCAGTATCGGGCGTCGGGCGGCGGGCTCGCCATACCTTGCGGGGAATCGCACAGGCGTCGAAGGACGGCAAGACTTCGCCGCATGAGCAAGACACTCGATGAGCAGGAACTGTCCCGATTCGCCGAACGCTACATCGCGCTGTGGAACGAGCCGGACGCCGAGGCCAGGCACGAGCGCGTCCGGCAGCTGTGGGCCGAGGACGGCGCCCAGGTGCTGGTGGATCCGCCGCAGGCGATGCGGGAGGCGCTGGCCCGGTTGTCCTTCCCGATCCCGACCGTGGAGATCCGCGGTTACGAAGCGCTGGACCGGCGCGTCGATCGCGCCTACGAGGAGTTCGTCGCCCCTGGTGACCACATGTTCGTCCCCGAGGGGCCCGCGATCCGCCTCTCGGTGAACCTGATCGGCCTGACCTGGCATATGGTGACGAAGGCCGACGGGGCGGTAGTCGGCGGCGGATACGACGTCATCGCGCTCGACGACGCGGGCCGGATCCGGTGGGACCACCAGTACATCGGCGTCGCCTGATGACGGCCGTCGCCTACCATCTCGACCCCTCGCGCGGGGCGGGCGCGCTGACGGCCGCACCGCAGGAGATGCCGGTGCCCGGCCCACGTCAAGTGGTGATCCGGGTGCGGGCGGCGTCCCTGAATCGTCGCGATCTGATGTTGCTGGACGGGACCTACCCGCTGCCCGCGACGCCTGGCGTCGTCCCGCTCAGCGACGGCGTCGGCGAGGTGATCGCCGTCGGCGAGAAAGTGACGCGCGCCGCGGTGGGCGACCGGGTGACCGCCACCTACTTCGTCCGCTGGATCGACGGCCCGCAGCGCCGAGCGCACGTCCTCGAGCAGTACGGCGCGACGTATCCCGGCATGCTCGCCACTTACGCGGTGCTGGAGGAGGATTCGGTGGTGCACGTGCCCGGCCACCTCACCGACGTGGAGGCGGCCACGCTCACCTGCGCGGGGGTGGTGGCGTGGGCGGCGCTGAGTACGCCGCTGCCGGCGCGGCCGGGTGAGACCGTATTGACCGTCGGTAGTGGATCGGTGGCGCTGTTCGGCGTGCAGCACGCGAAAATAATTGGCGCCGACGTCATCTCGGTCACGTCGAGCGCCCGCAAGGCCGAGCGGTTACGCGCGCTCGGCGCCGACGAGGTGATCGATCGCAGCCGGACGCCGGACTGGGAGCTTGCCGTGCTCGACCGCACCGGCGGCGACGGGGTGGAACACGTCCTCGACGCGGTGGGCATGCCGACGCTGGCGAAATCAGTGCGGTCGGGCGGATACAACGCGCGGATCACCATGATCGGCGCGATGCCCGCCGCCGACCCGCCCGCGGGCAGCCCGTTCGGGACGTCGTATCTGTCCATCCGCCGCATCGCGGTGGGCAGCCGGACGCATTTCGAGGCGATGAACCGAGCGATCATCGCCCACCGGATGCGCCCCGTCATCGACCGCGTGTTCGCCTTCGAGGAAGCCGAAGCGGCCTACCGGTACTTCCGCGCCGGGAATCCGTTCGGGAAGGTGGTGATCGAGTTTCCCTAGGGGCAGGCGGCGAGAATCCTTGCCATGGCGTCCTTCTCGGCCGGGGTGACCCAGAGCTGGTAGGCCGTTTTCACCTGGATCTGCCTGGTCACGTAGGCGCAGTGGTAGCCATTGCTCGGCGGCAGCCATTCGGCCGCGTCGGAGTCGCTCTTGGACTGGTTGGTCGGGCCGTCGACGGCTTGCAGGTTCATCGGGTCGTTGGCCAGGTCGCGGCGGCGTTCGGCGGAGAGTTTCTGCGCGCCTTTCTGCCAGGCGTCCGACAGCGCCACGACGTGGTCGATCTGCACGTCGTCGGAGGACTTCGTGCCGCGCTTGAAGTCGATGGTCTTGCCGGTGTAGGGGTCGGCCAGCCTTCCGGTCGCGACAATGCACTTGCCCGACTTGAACGTCACGTCGGTCATATCGCGCTGAAGGATGTCGTTGCGGGTGTCGCAGCCGTTGTTGCCGCCGGGCACCGAGACGTTGTCCGACCAGGGCGGTCCGAATTCATCGCGGCTGTAACCGGTTTTGGGCGCGCGGTCGGCCACGCGCAGCGAGTTCAGCAGCGCGAGCGCGTCGCGCGAGGGAATCGGGGCAGGCGCGTCGGCGCAGGCTCGCCCGCCGGAACCGCAGCCGGAGGCCGCGGAATCGCCGGGCGGAACGGTGGTGCAGGAGACCAGTCCGAGGGAAGTCGCCACCATGACGCCGATCAGAGCCAGCCGTTGCACTGTGGACTTCATCGAACTTCCTAACGCCGCATCCACTTGGAACTGTAACCGGCGTCAAGGTATCCAGTGGCGAGGTTCGCACAACCGAACGGCGCGTATGAGATTCGGCACAGCGAACCTCGCAGCACGGCGGCGAGGCCCGAGAACGGGGCCGCCCCCGAATCGCCGTGCCGGCGCCGATTCGGGGGCGGTTTATCACGAGCAGGCCGGTGGAGCCGCGCGGTTGTGCGGATGGTTGTCCACTCCGAAGGCCGCACTGGGACGACACCACGGGGCTGATGAGGGGGAGGTCCCGAGGTGTCGAGCCGCGCCTGCTCCGGGCACGCTCGTGATGATCAGGGGTGATCGATGTCCGGCGGGCGCCGGTGACCAGGGAAGCCGTCCTCCGGTTCCAGCACGCATCCGCTCCGTCTCGATCCCGCTTGATTCTACGTACCAAGACAGTAGATAGCCGCCTCGCGAGTTGGCAAGTTCGTTCGGACGGTCCGGAAAATTTCTCAGCCGATCTTCAGTTTCGGCCATGCAACTACTGCATGAGTACGGATGTGCCCCAGGTTCGCCGGTCCCGCGCCGATCGGTTTCAGGGCCTGTGACGATGCTCACTTCGTCCCCGGTCACAGGCGGCGGTTTTCGTGTGTCCAAACGGGTGCAGGCGAAAAGCCGGACCCGAAAGGACCACATCATGCCTACCGTCGACGTCATCGATTCGTTCATCCACTACCGCGACAGCGGTGCGGGCGAGATCCCGGTCGTGTTCCTGCACGGCAATCCGACCTCCTCGCATCTGTGGCGCAACGTGATTCCGCACGTCGCCGACCGGACCCGGGTGCTGGCGCCGGACCTGATCGGCATGGGGGAGTCGGGGAAGCCCGACAGCGCCTACCGTTTCACCGATCACGCCGCCTACCTCGATGCCTGGTTCGATGCGCTCGGACTGGACCGGGTGGTGCTGGTGGGGCACGACTGGGGCGGCGCGCTCGGCATGGACTGGGCCGCTCGGCATCCAGGTCGCGTGCGCGGCATCGCGCTGATCGAGACGTTCCTGCGGCCGATGCGCTTCGACGAGTTGCCTCCGCTCGGCGCCGAGTTGTTCCGGAAGTTCCGCTCCGCGGAAGGGGAGCGGATGATTCTGGAGGAGAACATGTTCATCGAGTTCAACCTGCCGAAGGGCGTCGCGGACCTGTCGCCGGAGGATCACGACGTGTACCGGGCGCCGTATCCGACGCCGTCCTCGCGCAAGCCGCTGCTGGTGTGGCCGCGAGAGTTCCCGCTGGACGGCGAGCCCGCCGACGTCGTGGCCCTGGTCCGGGACTACGGCGCTTGGGCGGCCGCGACGCCAGAGGTACCCAAGTTGCTGATGGCGCTGGAGGACGGTGTGGGGCTGGGGTCGGCGGAGGTGATCGACTGGGCGGCGAGCACCTTCGCGAGCGCGGAGGTCGCGCCGATCGGCCCGGCGGGCCACCACGCGCCGGAGGACCGACCGGACGAGATCGGCCGGGCGGTCGCGCAGTGGCTCGACCGGCACGCCCTGGCCGGGGCCGCCGCTCGCGCGTGACAGCGGCCGCGATGTGATTCCGGCGGTGCTTGCGCCGACCGCGGCGCGGGCCGAAAGATGGCCGGATGAGCACCGAACAGCAGCAGGCCGCGGCGCGGGAGAAGGCCATGGTCGCCCGCGCGGTCGCGGGCGACCGGGACGCCGTCGCGCAGGTGGTGCGCCTGTTGCAGGATCCGCTGTACCGGCTGGCGCTGCGCATGGTCTGGCGGCCCGCGGAGGCCGAGGACGCGACCCAGGAGATCATGGTGCGCGTCCTCGATCATCTGCACACCTGGCGAGCCGAGGCGAAGCTGCTCACCTGGGCCTACCGCATCGGCGTCAACCACCTGCTGAATCTGCGGCGGCAGACTCCGCAGGAGGCCGCGGAACTGAGTTTGGACGCCTACCGGGACGGGCTGGCCGACGGACTGTCGGAAGCGGACTATCGCGGACCGGAAGCGGTGCTGCTGACCGCCGAGGTGCGGCTGACCTGTAGTCAGGGCATGCTGCAATGCCTGGCCAGGGACGAACGGATCGCCTTCGTGCTCGGCGACGTGTTCGAGCTGAACTCCACCGAGGCCGCCTGGATCCTCGACATCACTCCCGCCGCATACCGGAAGCGGTTGGAGCGCGCCAAGAAACGACTCGGGAACTTCCTGAACGCGACCTGCGGCCTGGTCGATCCGGCGGCGTTCTGCCGCTGCTCGCGCCGGGTGGACAAAGCGCTCGCGCTGGGACGGATCGATGGGAGCCGTCCGGTGTACACACGCCATCCGGTCAGCCCGGGCGGACGCACCGCGGCCGAGGCCGAACGGCAGATGATCCGGCTGCACGACGCGGCGTCGGTGCTGCGCGCGCATCCCGACTACGCCGCCCCGCAAGCGAAGATGGACGCGATCGCCGCACTGCTCGGCTCGGGTCGTTTCCCCATGCTCGAGGAGAAGTGAAGCGATCAGCCCCGTGCTTCGGCCTCAGGCGGGTTGCCCCTCAGTTCCCTTGCCAGGCGGGCGATCCGGTCGGGACCGACGCGGCAGCATCCGCCGATGATCCGGGCGCCTCGGGCGAACCAGTCGCTGGCTTGTCCCGTTGTGAACCGTGCGGGTCCGCTCCAGCGGTGGCGCACCGCGTCCCAGTCCTCACCACTGTTCGGGTAGGCGACCACGGGTTTGCCTGTGCCCGCGGCGAGTTCCACCGCGGCGGCGACATCGGCGGGGGCGCAGCAGTTCACCCCGATCGCGACGATCGAGTCCGAGGCCGCGGCCACCGCGAAGGCGTCGGTGAGCGGTTGCCCGGCCCGGGTGCGCGTACCGTCGATGGTGTAGCTCAGCCATGCGGGCACGCCGAGATCGTTCACCACGTCGACCAGCGCTTCGGCTTCGTCGATGTCGGGGATCGTCTCCAAGGCCAGTAGATCCGCGCCCGCCTCTGCGAGCACCTCCATGCGCGGCCGATGCCAGGCGCGCAGTTCGGCCACGGTGCGTCCGTAGCGGCCACGGTATTCCGATCCGTCCGCCAGCGCGGCGCCGTAGGGACCGATCGAGGCGGCGACCCATCGGCGCCGATCGCCGGCGCAGGCGTCGCGGGCCGCGCAGGCCAGCGCCACGCCACGCCGCCACAGCCGCACCGTCTGCGTCCTGGCCAGCCCGCGCGCGGCGAAACCGTCGAAAGAGGCCTGGTAGGTCGCGGTGGTCGCGATGTCGGCGCCCGCCAGGAAATAGGCTTCGTGCACGGCCCGGATCGCGGCCGGATCGTCCACGAGCAGGCGGGCCGACCACAGCGCGCCGGACAGGTCGTGGCCGCGTGCTTCCAGCTCGGAGGCCAACCCACCGTCCGAGATCAAAGCCCCCGCCGCCGGGCCGAACAGCACGACTCCACTGTAGAACGCGGACTCACTCGTCGTCGGCGGGCTGGGCGGTCGGGGGCACCCCGGTGTCGAGGAAACGAATGAGCCGCTCGATGCGCGCGGTGTGATCGGCGCAGCGTTCCAGGTGGTGTCCGAGCAGCGCGATATCGATCGCGACCTCGGTGGCCGGTTGGGCGGACGGGTCGCGCAGCGCGGCATGCAACTGCTGGTGCAGCGTGTCCATCGAATCCGCCTGCGTCTCCTGCTCCGGCAGCGGGTGCTGGCCGGCGACGGCGCGCCCGGCCAGGGCCGTGCGCTCGGCCGCGAGCTTGCCCATCGCGGCCAGGATGTCCAGGATGGGTTGCTCGGCAACGTGCCCCGGGTGACTCTGATACACCTTGTCGGCGACCCGGCTGGCGAGCCATCCGATGCGCGACAGCTCACCGGCGATCTGGATCGCGGTCACCACGTGGCGCAGGTCGCGGGCCACCGGCGCTTGTAATGCCAGCAGCACCACCGTGCGCGCCTCGCACGCGCCGTAACTCTTCTGCAGCTGCTCGTCGAGAGCGAAGACCTCGTAGGTCGCGGTGAGGTCGGCGTCGACGAGCGCGTCGGTGACGCGCTCGACGGCGTCGTGGGCCAGCGTGCACATCTGCGTCAGGTCGTTGGTCAACGCGATGAGCTCGGCAGTGAACTGGGTGCGCACCGCCAAATTCTCACCTATCGACCGGCGCGGGGTCGATTCCTTGCCGGATGTTCTTCGGTAACGACATCGCCTCGGCTCGCCCGCGCGCGATCGCGCAACCGGGCGGCCAGCGGGAATCGCGGGTTGTCTCGCGACCCAACTTCGGTTTTCGGCCGCTGGAGCTCTCCCATGACGGTGGGTCAGCCCGATATTATCGGGCGGACCACGTTGCGCTGCAATAGTTTCCGCAACACTGGGCGATCGTCGCGAACATGTGCCTGACCGGGCAGCGGCCGCTCTCGCGTGGTTCCGCTGCATAGGGAGTGAGCGCTGCGCGTGCTTACGGTCGAGAGTGCCGAGATATATTGCCGGAATGGGCGATCGTGTCGCGCGTCACATTGTGGCGTTGCCGCATACGGCTACTCGTCCGGTTGCTCACCGCGTGCCCTGCCCGGCCCGAACCGATGCGGCGGAGGGTCGATACTGCGCGACGCGATGGGGGAGTGTTTGCGTTCCGGTTCCTATCGGCGCCTCGGCCGGTCGCATCCGGATTCGTGCGCTGGTCAACGCCCGAATCGCGCGTGTCGCGCAACCTGCCGACGGGTGCGCCCGGTGTTACGGTCGCCGCATGCCGAACTTGCGCGATATCCAGCATCGGGTGGTGACGACGTTCCAGCGCCGACTGGGCAATCCGATCCTCAGGACGCTGCCCGGCCAGACTCTCCTGGAGACCACCGGCCGGGTCAGCGGGCAGCCACGGATCACGCCGATCGGTGGGCGAAAGGTCGGGCGGGAATTCTGGCTCGTCTCCGAGTTCGGCGAGCGTTCGCAGTACGTGCGGAACATCAAGGCGAACAACCGGGTCCGGCTGCGCCTGCACGGACACTGGCACACCGGTGCCGCGCACCTGCTGCCCGACGACGACCCGCGCGCCCGGCTGGCCTCCTTGCCGCGCGGCAACAGCGCGGCCGTCCGGTTGGTCGGCACCGACCTACTCACGCTACGCATCGATCTCGACGACTGAGCGGCGGTCACGCATCCCGCTCCGCGAGTGGCGCACCACTGTGCGGCCCTCTCGCGATTCGACACAGCCATGTGCCACTCGCGGGATCCGCTCGGGGTGGAGAGCGCGGCCATGGGTAGGGGCGGAGCGATCACGCGGAGTAGGACGTGAGTGATAGTCCAACGGCCGCCGTTGGATTCGTGTGTTCGGGATCACCGTGCGCGTGTCGTGGCCGAACCGCGCTACAGGGTTCGTCGGGCTGATCGAACAGACATCAGTGGATTTCGTCGCTGGGGGCTGGTGGCCCGCTTTCGCACATCGTGCCTGGATAAGCGAGTCGGAGGCGGGGCTGTTGGTCACCTGACCGGGATGCGGATAATTTGCTGGGATCATGGGGGGCATGATCCGTGTGTTGATCGCTCGCTGGACCGTGCTCGTACCGTTGCTCGCCGTCGTCGCTCTCGTGGCTACTTGGGGCCGGAGTCTGCCCGGGGTCGCGGTGACGATCGTGGCGGTGGCGCTGATCGGGGCGGTGCTCTCGGCGGTGCACCACGCGGAAGTGGTGGCGCGCCGCGTCGGTGAACCGTTCGGCTCGCTGGTGCTGGCCGTCGCGGTGACCGTTATCGAGGTCGCGCTCATCCTCACCTTGATGACCCAGGGCGGCGACAAGACCGCGACCCTGGCGCGCGACACGGTGTTCGCCGCGGCGATGATCACCTGCAACGGCATCTTCGGTCTCTGCCTTCTGGTGGGGGCCCTGCGCAGGCGCGTGGCGGTGTTCAACGCCGAAGGCACCGGCGCGGCGCTGGCCACCGTCGCGACGCTGGCGACGCTCAGCCTCGTGCTGCCGACCTTCACCACGAGCAAGCCCGGTCCGGAGTTCTCGCCCGCGCAGCTGGCCTTCGCGGCGGTGGCCTCGCTCGCGTTGTACGTCTTGTTCGTGATGGTGCAGACCGTGCGTCATCCGGACGACTTCCTGCCGGTCGAAGCGGACGGGGTCGTCGCGGAGGACGACGAGGGCGTCGAGCCGCCGACGGTGCGCGACGCCGTCACCAGCCTCGGCCTGCTGCTGGTCGCCCTGGTCTGTGTGGTGGGGCTGGCGAAGGTGGTCTCGCCCGCCGTCGAATCGGCGGTCCAGTCCGCGGGTCTGCCGCAATCGGCGGTGGGCGTGGTGATCGCGCTGCTGGTGCTGCTGCCCGAGACGATCGCCGCGGTGCGGGCCGCGCGCCGCGACCAAGTGCAGATCGGTCTCAATCTGGCGCTGGGTTCGGCCATGGCGAGCATCGGCCTCACCATTCCGGCGATCGCCGTGGCCAGCATCTGGCTGGACGGCCCGCTGGTGCTCGGCCTGGGCGCGACCCAGATGGTGCTGTTGGCCCTGACCGTCGTGGTGGGCGGCCTGACGATTGTTCCGGGACGGGCGACGCTGCTGCAAGGCGGCGTCCATCTGGCCGTCTTCGCGGCCTTCGTCGGCCTCGCCGCCAGCCCCTAGGCGCCCAGGTGGTCGTAGCGGCGGGTTCCGTGGACGTGCCGCTCAGTGCGGGTGCTGAGCCGCGTACCTGGCTCGTTCCACGGCCCGGCGCTGGGCACGCCGCGAGTTCTCCAGATCGGCGGGCAGGCCGTGCTTCGCCAGCCGGTGCGCGCGGTTCATCGGCATGAAGGCGACGGTGTAGAACAGGGCCAGCAGCAACGCGAGCAGGACCATCGCGCCGCGCAGCCATAATTCGCCGGGGAACAGCAGGAACGCCGCGAACAGCGGTGTGAACGGCACCATGCCGCGCAGCACGTGCCGGGTGGCGGCGAACCTGCCGGTGAGGTCGTCGCGCACCCACTCGCGCATCGAATCGGGCAGGCGGCGGCCGAAGGCGTAGCCGATCCACTGGATCGGTCCGGGCCGTCGTCGCTCTCGGGTCATGACCGGGCTCCTCGGTGGGGGGACGGGGGATCGGGCTCGGCGAGCACCGACCGGCGGGCCGCCTCGTTCACCCGGGTGAGTACTTCGCGCAACTGCTCGAGGTCTTCCAGGGTCACGCCGAGGCGTTGCACGACGGCGGGCGGTATCCGCTCGGCCTTCGCGCGCAGTTCGGCTCCGGCCGGGGTCAGGTTCACCACCAGGTTGCGTTCGTCCCGGCTGTCGCGTTCGCGGCTGATCAGCCCGGCGGCTTCGAGGCGCTTGAGCAGCGGGGACAACGTGGGAGAGTCCAGCTGGATGGCCTCGGCGATCGCTTTCACCGACATCGGCGCCTCGCCCCACAGCGCGAGCATCACCAGATACTGCGGGTGGGTGAGCCCGAGCGGCTCGAGCAGCGGACGGTAGACGGCCAGCACCGCACGATTGGCCACGGCCAGCGCGAAGCACACCTGCCGGTCCAAGCGCAGCGGGTCCTCGATCTCGGTCTCCATCGGCACCTCCTTGTCCGGACTCCAAATTAGCGCATGAATAGTTAGTGCGTTAATCAATGTGGGCGACATCTCGGCGGAGATCCCGGCTCCCGCGCCGACGCTGGTTACCGTGAGATCCATGCACCACGACGCGGGTCCGCTACGCATCCCCGAACTCGACGCGGTTCGTGGGTTCGCGCTGTGCGGCATGCTGGTGGTGAACATCTGGCGGATCACCGGCATCCCGGCGACCGACGAATCGGGCGTGGTGCTGCCGGTCCGGCACGTGCTGTCGGTGGTGTTCGAGGGGCGGTTCCTCCCGATCTTCGCGTTCCTGTTCGGGATCGGCTTCGCCTTGCTGCTCGACAGCGCGGCGCAGCGCGGCGAGCGGCCACGGTTGGTGCTGATCCGCCGCTTGCTCGCGCTCGGAGTGATCGGCCTGGTGCATCAGCAGTTCCAGCCGGGCGAGGCCCTGCTGCCGTACGCGCTGGCCGGGTTGGCGATTCTGCTGCCCGCCTCGGCGCTGCCGAACTGGGCGGTGCTGCTGGCGGGCTTGGCAGGGACCTTCGGCGTCGCGCTCGCTCTCGGCGGCGGGCTGGCCCTCACCCCGGGGTTGTTCCTGCTCGGACTGGCCACCGCCCGTGCCGGGATCGTCGACACCCTCGACGAGCGGGGCTGGCAGATCGCCGCGGTCTTCGCCCTCGCCCTGCCCGCCGCGATAGTGGCGGGCAGGTGGGAATACCGCACTCCGTATCTGGAACAGTGGTCCATCCCGTCTCTCGCCGTCGCGGGTCTGCTGGGTGCGCTGGCCTATGTCACCGGGCTGCTGCTGTTGCTGCGCATCGAGCCGGGCGAGGTGCTGGCGGAGGTGTTGCGGCCGCTGGGCCGTCTGGCTTTGACCAACTACGTCGGCGCCACCGCCGCGATCCTGCTCGCCGCGCCGCGTCTCGGCCTGTCCGGCTCCGGCAGCTACGCGGCGGTTCTCGGGTTGGCGGTCGGAATCATCGCGATGCAGGCGGTGTGCAGCGCGGTATGGCTGCGGTTGTTCGAATACGGACCGCTGGAATGGGTGTGGCGCTGCGTCACCTGGTGGACGGTGGTGCCCATCCGGCGCACGCGCGTGCCCAGCCGCCCGTACTGACTCAGCGCGGGGCGGTCGGATCGCCGGTGTTCTGCAGCTCGGCCAATGTCGCGGAAACCAATGGCCCCCGGTCGAAGTGGGCGGCGACCGCGACCAGCCATGCCAGCTCGGCGGCCAGCGTGGGTCGGCTCGGTTCGCGGAACGACTGATCCTCGCCGGTGGGCGGCAGACCGAGCCGGTGCGCTCGCAGCGCCGCGGCGATGCGAGCGGCCTCGATCGCGGCGGCCCTGTCGCGCGCCGGGATCGCCAGTTCGCCGGCCAGTCGTTCGGCGATCGCTTCGGCCTCGGCGGACAGGTGCGGCTGCAACCGCAACAGCCAGTCCCGGATCTCGATCACCCGGCGGTACAGGCGGTCTCGTGCCGCCGCGCCGTGCCGATCCGGCGGATGCGCCAGTTCCGGGTCCACTTCGCGCAGGGCCAGCCACAACGGGCGCAGCCGCGGCAGCGCGCGCAGCCCAGCGGTGGCGTCCAGCAGCCATGGCGCCAGCGAGGGGCACAGGTAGCCGAGCAGCATGACGGCGGCGCCCAGGCTGGCGAACGCGGGCGCGATGTCGGTGTTGAGGCGGCGCAGATCGATCCCGGCCCAGGCCGCGGCGATCGCGATTACCTTGCCCGCGCTGTAGCCCAGCGCGACGGTGCTGCCGAGCGCGAGCAACCGTAGGCCGCGGCGCAACCAGATCCGGTCGACCTCGCCCATCCAGCGGCGGCACAGCACGATGATGCGGACCAGCGCCGCCGAATAGACCGCGAGGTAGACGCCGAGAAAGGCCACTGCCAGCGGCACTTTCGCGTAATGGTGGTCGAAGTCGGTGGGATGACTCTCGTCGTGCGCCGGCGCCGCCGCGAACAGTGCCGCGAGCACCAGGGGCACGAGCACCGGCAGGACCAGCACGCGCCGCGCCGCGCGGGCGTCCGGTTCCCGGTCGGCCACCATGAAGCCGGTCCAGACCACCTGGGCGAGCACCGCGCTCGCGATGGCCCCGTACACCACCAGCGACGCCAGATTGGGCACGCCGGAGACGTCATCGATCCAGGTGTAGATCCGCGGCACGGCCGCTTCGAACCCGATGCCCGCCGCCAGGACGGCGAACGCGACCGCCCAGCGAGCCGGACTACCCGGGTTACGCAGGGCCAGACCGGTTCGCCACAGGAACGCCGCGAAGGCGAGGACGCCGACGCCGCCGTACACCAGCGCGAACCACATGCTCAGTCCCGGCCCGGCCCCAGCGCGTCCAGCAGCCTGCGTGCGGTGACCGGCGCGGAATCGGGCAGCACCCACTCCTCCCGCGCCGTCCACTGCGTGATGTGGTGGGTCATCAGCATGTTCGCGATGTGCTCGGCTTCGCGCTCCTGTGGCTGCGCGTAGCTGGTGCGCCCCAGCATGCGCCGCACGACCGCGGGATCGATGTTCGGCGCGAGCAGCCGCACCGCTTCCACGCCGCGGACGTCGACGGTGCGGTGCCCGGCGAGCAGGTGGCCGAGCTCGTGACAGACGATGTGGTCCTGATGCACCTTCGAGGTGTTGCGCTGGTAGGCGATGAAATCGATCGCGTCGGTGACCAGCAGGCCGCCGGTGAGCCCGGTGACCGGGAAGTTCTCCGGGCGAAGCCGCAGCGGCCGCGCACGACGCCCGGCGACCGCCTCGGCCAGCTCGCCGACGGTGAACCGGCCGGGCAGCCCCAAGGCGCGCAGCTCCCGGCGCAGCCAGCGACGATCCAGCACCGGCTGGTCACCTCCGTCCTTGCTCCAAGCCGCGATCCGCATCGCTCACTCGTTGTGCTCGTTCTCGATGCGCCGCAGGACTTCCAGCATCGCCAGCACCGATTCAGCGCGCACCGTACCCTGCCGCAGCCCGTCGCGCAGCACCAGCTCGAGCACCTCGTGTTCGGCATTTCCCTTGAGCGCGTTGATCAACGCCAATTCGCTGCCGCGCGCCGCCGCCAGCCGCGGGTCGGTGAACGGGTCCAGGCTGTCGAGACCGAAGTAACCGCGGAACACCTCCAGCGTCTCGTAGGACGGGTTCACCGCCTGCCCGGTGCGCAGCTTCCAGAGGTAGTTGGCGGACAGGCGCGCCCCGGTGGTGCGGTGGATGTCCTCGGCGAGCGCCCGGTGGGTGATCTCCTGGGGTCGCCCGTCTTTGCCTGTGGGCGGGTGCATTCCGTTGATGAGCGTGTTGAGAGCCCGTGTGAACGGGTGTAAGTCCTCCCCCATGTCAGCGTGTCTCCTGTGGTTGACAGGGTGTGTGGCGTAGATCATACTCGTCCCTGCTCCGTCGGCGCATGCCGGTGTGATCGCCCCGGACGGGGTCGCGATCACGAGAGGCCCGGTATTCGAGAGCGGTAGCAGGTGGGGCGATCATCGTCGCTCGCCCCATCTCATCGGAGTCTCACCGGCAGCGTCACCGGTCCACGATGGCGGAAACCGGAGCGCCAGACGATCTCTCGTTCGTCCACCGCGAGCGCCGCGTCCGGCCACCGGGTGAGCACGTGATCGAGAGCGGCCGCGGTGACGGTGTGCACCAGCGCATTGCCCAAGCAGGCGTGCATGCCGTACCCGAGGGCGAGCTGGTCGCCACGCTCCCTGGCGAGGTCCACTTCGGCGGGGCGGTGGAAGATTTCGGGATCATGGTTGGCCGAGGCCAGGCACAGCAGCACCGTCTGCCCGGCGGGGATCGTCGTCGCGCCCACGACCAGGTCGGTGGTCGCGAAACGCGGTCCGGCCAGCACCTGCGGGGAAAGGTAACGCAGCATCTCGTCCACGGCGGATCGCTTGTCGCCCATGGCCTGCCACGCCTGCCGCTGATCCGGACGGCCGAGCAAGGTGAGCACAGAACCGGCGATCAGGTCGGCGAGCACTTCGTACCAGACGAACAGCAGGTAGAACAGCAGTCCGGTCAGCTCGGCGCCGGTCGGAGACCCGGCGGAAAGGTGCGCGGCCACCCAGCGGCCGAGCACCGTGTCGGCGCGCTGCGCCTGCGCGGTGGCCTCCGCCATGATCGCGAGCATGGCGGCGAGCGTGTCGCGGGCGCGCGGTGGCGATGCCGAGGGCAGCAAGGTCGAATTCGCCCAGCCGCGCAGGCGTTCGGCGGTAGGGCCGTCGAGGCCGAGCAGTTCCGCGAGTACGGCTGCGGGAAGCGGCACCGCGAGTCGTTCGACCATATCGACGGTCTCGCCCTGAATACCGTCCCGCAGTAGGGAATTCACCAGCCGGGGAGCGCGGTCGGTCCACTCGGCCAGTCGGCGTGGCGACAGCTCGGCGGTGATCAGGCTGCGCAGCCGTGCGTGGTCGCCCGGGGCGGCGCTGAGCATCAGGTCCAGGGGCGGCGGCACCGGGAAACCGCGGTAGTCGTCCCCCTTCGCATACCGGTCTCGGGTGGACAGCCGCTCGTCCAGCAGACCCGCCCGCACGTCGCGGTAGCGGGTCACCAGCCAGGCCGGTGGTCCGTCGGGCGTGCGAACGCGGTGCACGCCGTCTTCGACACGCAGCCGCTCGAGCGTGGGCCACGGGTTGCGGGCGAAGTCGGAGTCGAACACATCCCTCACCCGGCCATCATCCCGCACCGGATCGAAGGGAGCCCGCGCCCGCCGAGGCGGGCCGGTGTTGGTCCTCCGGCCCTGCCGGCCCGATCAGGAGGCGGCGGCTCCGGTCTGCCGGATCGCGTCGAGGACCTCCCCGTAGGTGAGCGTGGTCGAGTTCACGAGCGCGCGCTCCGAGGCCACGTCGATGTCGACCGAATCGATACCGTTGACGCCACGCAGCGACGATTCGATCGCGGACGCGGACTCGCGGGTGACGTTGTGCAAAGTAACCGTGTACGTCATGGGAATCGCATAGACGGATTTCCCTCGCTCAAACTTTCCTTTTTGTCCCGTTTGATCGCTGGGACCCCGGGAATTGCGGAGTTGTCAAACGACTCGACGCAACAGGGATTGCCATGATCATCATCATCGGGCTCATCGCCTTGATCGCGGCCGTGATCATCGGAGTTGCCGCGGTCGTCGGTAACACCGGCTCCGCTCAGCAACTGACGAGCGATTTCGCGGTATTCGACTACCACTTCCACGGTTCCACCGGAGCGCTGTTCGGCTACGGCGTCACGCTCGGTGCGATCGGGATGCTCGGACTGGCCCTAGTCCTGTCCGGCGCCTGGCGGGTCACCCGTCGCGGCGTGGTGGCGCGTCGTGAACTCGCACAGTCCCGCCGCGAGATGGCGGCGGTGCGGCGTGATCTGAAGGCAGGCACCGCCGCACCGGTGGAGCGGGTTCCGCAGGAGCCGGCTTGGCGGCGGTGGTTGGGCACACGCGGTTCGGGTACTGCTCGCACCGATCGCGGCGCCACGGTATCGACCTCGAAACCCGTGACCGCGAAATAATTGAGAAGAAAAGGAATACGACAATGATCATTCTCGGCCTCATCCTCTTGGTCCTGGGCTGGCTGCTCGGTATCGGGCTGCTCACCACCGCGGGCATCATCGTGCTGATCATCGGGCTAGTGCTGCTCGTGGCCGGTTCGGTGGGCCGTCCGGTGGGTGGCCGCCGCTGGTATTACTAGGAATTCCTCATGAAGTTCGACGATCGCCTCGCGCACCGAGTGCAAGCGAGCAGGGGCAGCGTGAAGAAATTCCTCGGCCGAGCGACCGGTAACTCCCGGCTGGAGGCCGAGGGGCGGCGGGAGCAGGCCCGCGGCAATCTGAAACGCGCCGCCGACAAACTGCGGGACGCTTTCAAGCACTGACCGCACACCGCACGCCGGTGCCGGGGGAAGGACGATGGCCTTCCCCCGGCACCGGCGTGTTCGCGTTCGGCCTCGGTCAGATTCCGGCGACGCCGGCGAGCTGCCCGATGCCGTAGGTGACGCCCATCGCCAGCGCGCCGCCCAGCACCACCCGCACCACCGCCCGGCCACGGGAACTCCCGCCGAGCCCGGCGCTGACCGACCCGGTGAGCGCCAGCGCGGCCAGCACGGCGGCGAACGTCACCGGGATGCGCGCGGTGACCGGCGGCAGCAGGATGGCGAGCAACGGCAGCATGGCGCCGAGTGTGAAGGCCACCGCCGAGGACAACGCCGCTTGCCATGGGTTGGTCAACTCGGTGGGATCGAGGCCCAATTCCGCCTCCGCGTGCGCGGTGAACGCGTCGTGCGCGGTGAGTTCTTCGGCGACCTTGCGCGCCGTTTCCGGCGTCAGTCCCTTGGCCTGGTAGATCCCCGTGAGCTCGATCAGCTCGTAATCCGGCTCGTCGCGCAACTCCCTGCGCTCTTTGGCCAGCAGGGCCCGCTCGGAATCGCGCTGCGTGCTCACCGAGACGTATTCGCCCACCGCCATGGAAATCGCTCCTGCCGACAGACCCGCGATGCCGGCGGTGAACAAGGCCGGTGTGTCGGTCGTCGCCGCCGCGACGCCGACGACCAGACCCGCGGTGGACACGATGCCGTCGTTCGCGCCGAGCACACCCGCGCGCAGCCAGTTGAGCCTGGACGCGAAGCCGTCGCCGTGCGGTTCGTGCGGATGTGCGTCGGTCGTGTGAGCCATGAGAAGCACACTAATCACCGCCGCGCCGCGCGAGTGCCGACCGCGACGGGCTAGCCGCGGGGGTGGCGGGGGACCGCCATGGGATGCGGCACCATCGTGCGGTGGATGATCTGCAGGATCAGCAGGAACAGCATCGCCAGCGCGGCGGTGACGAGATCCCCTACCAGCACCGCCAGTACGGCGAACGCGCCGAACACGGGAAATTCCAGCACCGCGCACCAGCGCAGGATGCGCAGCCGTCTGGCGTTGGCGGACAGCCGCTGCACACCGTCGTCGATGATGGTCAGCGCCGTCTCGTAGCGCACCATGCCGTCGCCGACCTGGACGAACATGTGCACCGCCTGGTCGCGGCTGAGTTCGCCGAGCCAGGCCCGGTCGATCAGCCGCTTGCCCTCCTCGGCGACCTCCTTGATAACCGCGTCCATGCGGCCCCCTTCCCAGTCGATCGGAGATTCTAGCGACCGAATCGCGGCTTCCCAGCGACGATTCGAACGCCGCCGGCCGCGCCGGATCGCCGCGAAATCGTCCCGGATGCCGTTCTGTCACCCGAAAGTGTCGTGCGGCTGGCCGCTTCCGTGCGCCTCCGCGCGGCGCAGGGCGGTAGGCGTTGTGCCCCACCACCTTCGGGCGCAGCGGGTGAAGGTCGCCTGTTCGGAGAGCCCGATCAGCGAGGCGACCTGACTCATCGGCATGTCCGTCGTGGCGAGATACCGCCGCGCCGCGTCCCGCCGCACCTCGTCCAGGATCTCGGCGAACGAGGTGTGCTCGGCGGCGAGACGGCGCTGCAAGGTGCGCGGATGCACCGTCAGCAGCCGTGCCACCGCGCCGATCTCGGGCGCGGACGTGCCGAGCAACTGCTGCACGGCGGCGCGCACCTGCGGGGCGAGCGCCGCCGCCGCGTCACCGGACTGCTCGGCGAGAAAGGCCATCGCCAGCCGGTGCAGGTTCTCGTCACCGCCGGTGAGCGGCCTGCTCGCCAGGCTGCTCGGCACCCGCAGCGCCGGGAACGGCCGCCCGGCGCGCACCGGGGCGCCGAAGAATTCCTCGTACCGGGCGAGCGCCGCCTCGGGGCGATAGGGCAGCTCGACCGAGCGCAACCCGTACCTGTCGTCCACCAAGCGCTGGATGGTGCGATGCACGAAGGCCAGGCCCAGGTCGGTGCCCTGGACGGGTGTGGGAAGTCCCGGGCGCACGCCGTAGCGCAGCGCGATCACGCCGCGGTCCCCGTACGGGTCCGGTTCCAGCGTCAGGCTCAGCGACCGCGCGTGCAGGAACAGATAGCGCGCCGAGCACTCCAGCACATCCGCCAGCGACGGCGAATTCCGGATGGCCAGCGCCAGCGGGCCGAGCATGTCCAGATCCTGCCGCTGGGAGATCCGCAGGCCCAGGTCGGGGCAGCGCAGCTGGTGCGCGGCCAGTTCCAGCACGGCCGCGACCCGCTCGTCGGGTACCAGCAGGTCGTCGGCGTCCAGGGCGGCCACCGGCAGGCCGCATGCCGAGGCCAGCGCCTCCGCGTCGCCGCCCAGTTCGGCCACGGTCGCGCGAAAGCCGCGCAACCCCGCGGAGCGAATCACCGACATGTCGTCGAGGATCAAATAGTTGTCGCGCAAAGTCAAGAAAGCGACCCCATCGGGCTCGCACACTGGAGACATGACGCAGACCGATGCAGCACCGGAACACCTCGATGTCGTGATCGTCGGCGCGGGACTATCCGGTATCGGCGCTGCCTACCGGTTGCAGACCGAGTGCGGGGGCAAGACCTACGCCGTCCTGGAAGCCCGCGACTCGCTGGGCGGCACCTGGGATCTGTTCCGCTACCCCGGCATCCGCTCGGACTCCGACATGTTCACCCTCGGCTACCCGTTCAAGCCCTGGCGGGACGCCAAGTCGATCGCGGACGGTCCCTCGATCCTGCGCTACATCACCGAGACCGCGACCGAGAACGGCATCGACCGGCACATCCGTTTCCGCACCAAGGTGCTCGCGGCCGATTGGGACAGCGCCGCCGCGCGCTGGACTTTGACCCTCGAGCGGCGCGACGCGTCCGGCTCGCCCGAAACGCACACGCTGACCTGCGGCTTCCTCTACGCCTGCGCCGGGTACTACGACTACGACCAGCCGTACGCGCCGGAATTCCCGGGCATCGCGTCGTTCACCGGCCAGGTGGTGCACCCGCAGTTCTGGCCCGAGGACTTCGACTATCGCGGCAAGCGGGTCGTCGTGATCGGCAGTGGCGCGACCGCGGTCACCCTGGTCCCCGCGATGGCGGAGCAGGCGCAGCTGGTGACCATGCTGCAACGGTCGCCGACCTGGATCAGCGCTGTCCCGGGGCGGGACAAGGTGGCCGACCGGATCCGCGAACTGCTGCCGCCGCGTCTGGCGCATCGCCTGATCCGCACCAAGAACATCCTGTTCGGCATCGGCTTCTACCAGTACTGCCGTCGCCGTCCGGAAGCGGCGCGCAAGCTGCTCACCGGCCTCACCACCCGCATCCTGAAGGACGAAAAGGCCGTCGCGGAGCACTTCACGCCCAGCTACAACCCCTGGGACCAGCGTCTGTGCGCGGTCCCGGACGCGGACTTCTTCAAGGCCATGAAGAAGGGCAAGGCCGAGGTCGTCACCGATCACATCGACACCTTCGTCCCGGAGGGCATCCGGCTGAAGTCCGGCCGGGTGCTGGAAGCGGACATCGTGATCACCGCGACCGGGCTGCAACTGCTGGCCTTCGGCGGCATCGTGCCCAGCGTCGACGGTGTGCGGGTCGACTTGTCCGAGCAATTCGTCTGGCAAGGGGCCATGCTCACCGGCGTCCCGAACTTCGCCGTGTGCATCGGCTACACCAACGCGTCGTGGACGTTGCGCGCCGACCTCACCTCCCGGTTGGTCTGCAAGGTGCTCAACCACATGGATCGCAAGGGCTACGCCGCTGTGGTGCCCGAGCCGCGTGGCACGCTCGAGGAGCACCCGCTGCTGGATCTGGCCTCCGGTTACATCCAGCGCTCCATCGGCGACTTCCCCCGTCAGGGCGGCCGTCATCCGTGGAAGGTGCGGCAGAACTACTTGCTCGACTCGGCCACCACGCTGCGCACCGACCTGGGCAAGACGCTCACCGGGACGCCGAAATCGGCCGTCCGGCGGCCGGCGCCCGTCGCCTGACCCGCGGCGCGGTCAGCGCGCCCGCAGGACGACGATGCCAGGGGTCGACCGGACGTACTCGGCGAAGGATGAATCCACCACCTTGTCGTTGCCGGCGAGCGAGGACGCGTTGCGGAAGACCGGGCCCGCGTCGGTCATGACGAAGATGCCGACGTGGGTGACGTCCAGTCCCGGTTGGTCGGCGTAGGCGCCGATGTAGTCGCCGGTGCGCAGCCCGCTGACGACGTCCTGGCCGACGGCGGCGCTGGGAATGTAGGTGATCGCGCGATCGACCACGGGCAGCCCCGGCAGATACGTGCCGCCGTCGGCTTTCGCGTTCAGGTGCCGGGTGACGGTCACCGCGGCGGTGCTCAACGTCGCCGTGATGTCGGTGGCCGCGATCTCGGGAACGTGCGCCCAGTCGGTGAAGAAGTGTTTGCGCTGCTGGAAATCCACGCGGCCACCGGCGTAGCGGGTGCGGATCAGGTTCGTGGTGAACTGGTCGCGGTCGGTGGCCGCGGTGAGCGCTTGGACGTAGTCCAGGAAGGTGAAGCAGTCCACCCGGCGCAGGTCGACGACCAGTTGTTCGGGCCGGGTGGCCGATCCGACGAGCATGTTCGCGCCGTAAGGCGTGCCGAGGAAGCGGCGCGACAGCAGTTCGATCAGCTCCGCCTTGCTCGCCGAGGCGGGCGCCTGAGCGCGCAGCGACAGCAATTCGTCGAGCTTCTTCGCGGTCACGTCGTCGAGGTGCACGGCCTGCGGCGTGCCGAGCGCCACGGCCGGGGCGCAGACCGCAGCGCAGGCGAAGGCCACGAGGGCGAGCAGTACACGAGCGATGGTGCGCAAGACGCCTCCAGCAGCGGGAATCGGTAGATCCGTACACGACAGCGACCCCAACGGTAGTTCGGCGGCACGACCTAGCGCCGTCCAAACAGCCTTTCTGGTGGACTGACGCCGGGTCACGAGGTGGCCCCACGTCCCCACCGAAAGGGTTATCCGACATGACGAGAATCGTTCGAGCCACCCTCGCCCTGGGCGGTCTGCTCGCCGCGGGTGCGCTGCTGGTTCCGGCGACCGCTTCCGCGCAGCCGCAGCCGGGCGGACTGCTCGAGACGACGTGCAGCTTCGCGCAGATCGACGCCGCCGTGCACGCCCGATTCCCCGACGCCGCCGCCCGGCTCGACGCCCACCCGGACCGGAAGGCGAAACTCCAGGAATTCCTGAGCCTCCCGGTCGAGCAGCGCAAGCAGCGCGCCAAGGAGTTCCTGGACCAGCACCCGCAGGCCAAGAGCAGGTTCGAGGAGCGCAGGAACTCGCCGGAGGCGCAGCAGCACCGCGAGAAGTTCCGCGTCATCGCCGACACCTGCCACAACTACTGAGCACGGTACGGGCGAGGTGTCGGACTCGCCCGTCCTGCGCTACTCCCGCGCGCGAGGGAGGTCGACGGTGACGGCCAGACCGCCCTCCGGCCGGGCCGTCGCGTGGACGGTGCCTCCGTGGGCGTGGGCCACCGAGCGCACGATCGACAAGCCGAGCCCGGCGCCGCGGGCCTCGGAAGCGGCCAAGCGCTCGGCGGTGGACAGTCTGCGGAACGGCTCGAAGAGACTGGCGACCTCGAACGCGGGCACCCGGGGGCCGCTGTTGGCCACGGTGAGCACGGCGCGGTCGCCACTCGTCGTCGACCGGATGGTCACCCAGCCGTTCTCGGGCAGGTTGTAGCGCACGGCGTTGTCGAGCAGATTGTGCACGAGGCGTTCCAGCAACAGCGGATCTCCCTGCACGGGAGCCGGTTCGAGATCGGCGGTGATCTCGGCCCCTGGCCGCTCGGCCCAGGTCCCCACCGCGTCGGCGGCGATGTCGGCGAGGTCGGCGCGGCGGTGTTCGGTCAGCCGCTGTTCGCTGGTGGCCAGTACCAAGAGGCCGTCGATGAGTCGTTCGTGCCTGCGGTTGACCTCGAGGAGCGTGGCGCCGAGCCTGCGGGTGGACTCGGGCGCCTCGGGGTCTTCCAACGCCACCTCGATCAGCGTCCGGTTGATGGTCAGCGGTGTGCGCAACTCGTGGGAGGCGTTCGCCACGAATCGGCGCTGTCCGTCGAAGGCGCGGTCCAGCCGTTCCAGCATCGCGTCGAAGGTGTCGGCCAGGTCCTTGATCTCGTCCTGCGGACCGTCGAGGGCGATGCGCTCGTGCAGGCTGGTGTCGGCAACGCGCCGCGCGGTCGCGGTGATCCGCTGCAACGGATGCAGGGCGCGTCCGGCCAGCAACCAGCCGAAGCCACCCGCGGCGATGCCCACCGCGCCCAGGGATACCAGCGACCACATCAGCATGGCGCGCAGGGTGTCGCGCCGATTGCGTTGGGCCTGCTCGCTGAGCGCCTTGAAGAGTTCCGTGGAGATCGGGGCCCGGTTCCGCTCCGCCCGCTCGATGAGATATTCGCGCACCACTTGCTGCGCACCGCCGCCGGGCCGCCGCTCCAGCGACTGGTTGAGGTAGAAGTACGTCAACGCGATCAGCACCGCGCCCGCCAGGAAGAACGCCGTCGCGTACAGCAGCGTCAGCCGCAGCCGGATCGTGCGCCCGCTCATCGGATCCGGTAGCCCACGCCGGGCTCGGTCTCGATCAGCCGCGGGTCGCCCAGTTTGCGCCGTACGTTCATGATCGTGTACCGCACCACGCCGGTGAACGGGTCGATGTGCTCGTCCCACGCCTTCTCCAGCAGTTGCTCGGCCGAGACTACGCCGCCGTCCGCGCGCAGCAGTTCGGCCAGCACCGCGAACTCCTTGCGTGACAGGGTGACCGGCTCGCCGTTCCTGGTGACGGCGAACCGGTGCTGGTCGAGCCGGATGCCGGAGCGCTCCAGCACCGGGGGAGCGGCGCTGCGCGCCCGCCGCCCGAGCGCCTGGATTCGGGCGACCAGCTCGGCGAAGGCGAACGGCTTGGTCAGATAGTCGTCCGCGCCGAGCCCCAGACCGGCCACCCGCTCCGCCACGGCGCTCGCCGCCGTCAGCATCAGGATGCGCGCCGCGCCGCCGGACGCCACGAGCGTGCCGCACACCGCGTCACCGGAGACGCCGGGCAGATCGCGGTCGAGTACCACCACGTCGTAGTCGTGCACGCCGGTACGCTCCAGCGCCGCGGCGCCGTCGTACACCACGTCGACCGCCATGGCATGCCTGCGCAGGCCGTCGGCGATCGCGTCGGCCAGCAATTTCTCGTCCTCGACAACAAGCACCCGCACCCCGCCATCGTGCCCCTTCCGCTGTTGGGCGGGCGTTGGTTCGGCTCCGGCAGCCAGATCTGGGTAGGCTCGCGCACGACCCGGCGCACCCTACTCCCTAGGAGAGACAAGCCATGGCAGGCGACTGGAACACCCAGATCATCGAGGAATTTCGCGCCAACCAGGGCAAGGTCGGCGGCCCCTTCGCAGGCCGCGAGCTGCTGTTGCTGACCAGCACCGGCGCGAAGTCGGGTCGCCCGCGCACCAATCCGCTCGCGTTCATTCGCGACGGCGAGGACATCGTGGTGGTCGCCTCCAAGGCGGGCGCTCCCACCAATCCCGACTGGTACCACAACGTGCGCGCCCATCCGGAGGTCACGATCGAAATCGGCACCGAAACCCTCGAGGCGACCGCGACCGCGATCACCGATGGCCCGGAACGCGATCGCCTCTACGCCGCGATGGTCGAGGTGATGCCCGGCTTCGCGGAATACCAGGAGAAGACCGATCGGGTGATTCCGGTCGTCAAGCTGACGCCGCGCTGAGCGGAGCAGTTCGCGGCCGCGAGCGCGCTCATCCCGCCCCCACCGAGGACAGCAGCATGGGCAAGGCGTTCTGCATCTGGATCTTCCAGGCGTCCCAGTTGTGTCCCTGGGCGGGCACATAGCGCTCGTCCACCTGCGCGCCGAGTTCTTGCAGGCGGTCCACGAAACGGTAGTTCTGTTCGTAGGCTGCGGATTCCACGGGATCGCCCTTGCCGTAGGAGACGAACAAGGGGATGCCGGTGAGATCGGCGGCCCGGCTGTAGGGGTTGTTGGCGACCCAGATGTCGCGGTTGACGGTGTAATCGCCCCAGACTCGTTTCCAGTCGGCGGCGCAGCCCTGGCCGGGCTTGTCGGGTTCGCCGGGGGCGCCGGAGTCGTGCAGCGGATCGACGTTGCCGCTGAAGGAAGCGGCCGAGCGGAACCATCCCTGGTGGGCGGCGGCGAACTTCATCGCCCCGAGGCCGCCCATCGAATTGCCCGCGATGGCGCGGGTCGCATTGGCGCGGTAGCCGGTTTCCAGCAGGGTGCGCACGTCGTTCAACAGGTAGCTCTCCCACGCAGGCGGGCCGCCGTGGCCGTCGTTGTACCAGTCGGAATACGCGCTGCACCAGCTGGTCTCGGGTAGTACGAAGATCGCTTCCCGCCCCGCCGTCAGCGCCGCCAGATCGCCTTTGTCGGTCCAGGATTTGTGGTCGTCGAAGCCGCCGTGCAGAACCCACACCGTCGGCCAGGTGCGGGCGGCGTCCTTGGACCAGCCGGGGGGAAGCAGCAGTCGCACCACCTTGACCGACCAGTCCGGGCCCTCGAGGTTCGGGGAGGACACTCCGATGTCGAGAATCCGGTCGCTCACCCTGGTCTCCCAGCGCACCGTCGGCGCCGCGTGCGCGGAGGCCACGGATAGAAAAGGCGCGATGAGGCCCGCGACGACGATGGTGAGGGCTATCCGGATCAGGCGATGCAACGGTCCAACCTTTCGCTTCGCGATCGTGTCGGAACGATCGCTGCCGCAAGTCGATTCACCGCTCATCATGCTCGGCGAACATTGGTGTTCGCAAGAGTGGTCCGGCACCGGCGGCGGAACGAGCCGGTCTCGGCCGGATGCCCTCAGCCCGCCGTGATGCTGGTGATCAGCGTTTGGTCCGTTCCGGTTCGGGTCGTGATGAACTGCGTGAAGGTGTTCGCGTCCTCGCCGGGAAACTGCTGCGTCAAACGCACTTCCCACCGCGCCTGGCCGTCGGGCCCGTCCCCGGCCCGGGAGATCTGCACGCAGTAGCGGGTGCCCGCGGGCACCTGATTGATGCCGCGCTGGATCTGATCGGCGGGTGATACGGCGGCGTCGGGGGCGACCACCGCGCGCGCCCGGTAGCCGGATCGTTCGGCGTAGTAGGCGTACTCGAAGGCGAAGATGGCGTCGGGGCCGTTGCCGGTGCCGCCCGGATCGGTGCCGGAAATGACGTCGCCGGTGCGTTTCTGCTCGCATCCCGGCGTGGCGATGGCCCACGGCGGCCTGACCCGCGAGGTTGATGTGGACGTAACCGGTGCGGGCCCGGCCGCGCGCGGCGGCGACGTCGCCGCCGGCTTGCGGGAATTCGACTCGGAACCGTAGATCATGGCCATGCCGATCGAGACGGCGGCGATCGCGATGCCGAGGACGATCAGGACGGTCAGCGAACGGTTGCCGCGCTGCTGATCGGTGCGCCGCGGACGCCGCACGGGGGTGCCGGGATGGATGCCGGATCGATTGACGACGGCGGGCGCAGGGACGTGGGCGTCCTCGGCCTTGACCTGCTCCGGCTCGGCCGGTGCGCCGCGCTGCTGTGGGGCAACGGGTTGCGCAGCCCGCACCGCGGCGGGTGCGGGCTCCAGCCATTGCTCCCATTCGCCGAAGCGCGGCCTGGTCTCTTGCCGCTGCGGCTGACGCGGTGGTTCCGGCGCCTCGTACTGCGGTTCACGACGACGGGTCTGCTTGCGGCGCCCGGGCGAACGACGTCGTTTGGACGGCTTGCTCGCGGGGATGCGCAGCATCGGCAGACCCGTGTCGAACGGGTTGGCCTGGCCCGCGCCCTGACTGGGATGCTCCCGGTCAGGGGGCGTCATCGTCGAATTCGCCCAGCACCGGCACGACCGCCGTCACGGCGGACGGGATGGTCACGCCGAGTTGGCCGTCGCGCGGCTTGTGTTCGTGGTCCTCACCGCCGGGCGGCGCGGCGGGCGGCACCACCATGCCGCCGGTCGGGCCGGGGTGCGCCGGATGGTCGGGGTTGCTCGCGGGCGCGGGCGGCGCGGAATCGGCGGGCGGGATGACCGCGGGCGCGGGCCTGCTCTCCGGCTTCGGCACGTCCGCGCGGGCGGCGGGGGCGGAGTTGCCGGGCGGGATCACCGAACCCGGGCCGCTGGTGGACGGCTTGTGCTCCGGCGATCCGCCGAAGTCGAACAACTTCGAGGAGTTCTTCGAGTCGTCGCCGTTCGAGCCGGGATTGGTGGTGGATCCAGGGTTGATCAGCTCCGGGATCGCCTTGTCCGCGGCCGCCGCGACGGTGTCGATGCCGTGGATGCCGACTTCGGCGATCTTGTCGATGATGTGCGTGCCGATGTCGACGCCCGCGTTGATGGCCGTGGTGCCCAGATCCACTCCCGCGGAGATGAGCTGCTGCTGCAATTGCAATTGCGCGACCATGGCCGGGTCCATCGGCTGGGTGGTGGCGGGTGCCGTGGTGCCGGGCACGACTTGACCGGTGCTGCCGGGAGAGACGGCTTGCCCTTGGGAGACGCCGGACGGTGTGGTGACCGTGAGCGGACCCATCTCGTCGAGTCGCCTGGTGTGGTCGTCCATTTCGGTGCGTGCGGCCGTCACGGTGGTGAGCGCGTCGCGCAGCGCCTGGGTGGCGCGGGTGATGACGGCGTCGGTCTCCGGTGCGGAGGTGGCGTTGTCCAGGATCTCGCGCGCGTCGCGCCGGAAGTCGGCGATGATCTGGTCGACCCGCCGCGCCGCGCGCCCCGAGGTGGCGTGCGCGTCGGCGAGCACGGACAGATAGGCCGGACCGCGATCGGAGATGTCGCCGATCTGGGTCTGCGTGGTGCGCATCGCGGGCACCGCGCTGTCGGCGGCCTTCGAGGTCCAGGTCGACTCCAGCGCGTGCAGGCCTTCCCGGTGCGGACCTTCGGTGTCGGCCGCCTGCGTGGAAGCGGCCGACAGCGCCCCGGTCGCGGCCGCGCTCGGCACGCCGACGCCGGTGCCGAGCGAGGAGCGAAGCGTCAGAAGGGGTTCGACCAGCGCGGCGACGATCGGCGGATCGACGCCCGGTTCGGTGCTCAGCGGCCGGGTGGTCTCGGCGGCGGGCTGGGTGACGTGCGCGCGTTTGCGCAGTCCCATCAGGCTTCTCATGCCGACGCCTCCCCGGACCTGGTGATCGCGCTCGCCGTCGCGGCGTCGACATCCTGCGCGCTCTCGCTGTAACCGCGCAGCACCTGGCCGTAGGCGCCGACCAGCTGGCCCGCCGTCGACAACGCTTCGGCGTGTTCGGAGACGGCCGCGGAGAAGCGCGCCGCGAATTCCGCGCCGACGAGCCCGAGATCGGCGGCCAGCCGTTCCGGATCCACCGCGCCGGAGGCGACCGTGGCCGCCGACGCCAATTGTTTCGACACCGCGTCCGCGATCGCGGTGTAGGCGGCCACCGCCGCCGGGTCGAGCCTGAGCGTATCCACTGTTCCCCTCCCGGATCCCAGTCTGTCGCTACCGCGCCATGATTCACCGCCAAGGGTACTGTGCCGGAGGCCCGCCATGCGCCCGTTCCTCGGTGGTCGGTTCCGCGCGTGGGCGACTCCTGGGCGTGTCCGGTGCCCGCCCCTGAGTGCGGGTGATGCCTCCGGCATCCGCGGGCGTGGCCGGAGGGATCGGCCGACATCCCTGTTCACGAGCCATCCCGCGCCCCTTGCCGATCCGGCCGCGGTGCCATCGACCTCGGCGAACGTCTGCGTGTCGAGATTGTTATCCGGAACAACAAATTAGCTGTTGTGCGCTGTGTCACAGTGGAATATGTTGCTGTCCACAACATTCGTTCCACTCCGACCGGCCGGGGCATCGTCTCGGCCGGTGATGAAAGGCCCACTCATGCGTAAGGGCATCTTCAGCGCCGCCGCGCTGTCGTTCGCGCTGCTGGCCGCCACACTCACCGCGTGCGGCGACTCGGGGGACTCCGGCGGCGAAACCCGGATCGGCGTGATCCTTCCGGACAGCAAGACCTCCGCCCGCTGGGAGACGGCGGATCGCAAATACCTGCAACAGGCGTTCGACGCCGCGGGCGTCAAGGCCGATATCCAGAACGCCCAAGGCGACAAGAACGCCTTCCAGACCATCGCCGACCAGATGATCACCAACGGCGTCTCGGTGCTGGTGATGACCAACCTGGACAGCGGCACCGGCAAAGCGGTGATCCAGAAGGCGAAATCGCAGGGCGTCACCGTGATCGACTACGACCGGCTCACCCTGGGCGGCGGCGCGCAGTACTACGTGTCCTTCGACAATGTGAAGGTCGGCAGTCTGCTCGGTGCGGGCGTCGCGCAGTGCCTGACCGATCGCAACGCGGTGCGCCCGGTGGTCGCGTACCTGAACGGCGGACCGACCGACAACAACGCCACCCTGCTGAAGACCGGCTACGACGGTGTGCTGAAGCCGCGATTCGACGCGGGCCAGTACGTCAAGGGCCCCGATCAGGCCGTCCCGGAGTGGGACAACACGAAGGCGGGCACCATCTTCGAGCAGATGCTCACCGGACGGCCTGACATCGGGGGCGTCGTCGCGGCCAACGACGGATTGGCCAATGCCGCGATCGCGGTGCTGAAGAAGCAGAAGCTCAACGGCCAGGTGCCGGTCAGCGGGCAGGACGCCACGGTGCAGGGCCTGCAGAACGTGCTGGCGGGCGACCAGTGCATGACCGTCTACAAGGCGATCCAGAAGGAGGCCGACGCGACCGCGAAACTCGCGGTCGGGCTGGTGAAAGGGGAGCAGGGCACGACCAACGGCACGGTGCGCGATCCGGAGTCGAACGCCGACGTGCCGTCGGTGCTGCTGGAGCCCAAGCCGATCTACCCGCGCGACGTCAAGGACGTAGTGGCCGACGGCTATGTCACCAAGGCCGAGCTGTGCACCGGCGAGTTCGCGAAACTCTGCGCGGACAACGGGATCTGATATCGCACGCCCCTTCCGCGGTTCGATGAGGGGAGCGCGGAAGGGGCTCATTCCCTTGGCGAGGAGCCACCCATGTCCGAACCGCCGGTCATCGAATTACGCGGAGTAGAGAAGAGTTTCGGCCCTGTCCACGTGCTGCACGAGGTCGCGTTCAGCGCCTATCCCGGCGAGGTCACCGCGCTCGTCGGAGACAACGGGGCGGGCAAGTCCACGCTGGTCAAATGCATCGGCGGAACCCATCCGATCGACGCGGGGGAATTCCTGTTCGACGGCGCGCCGGTGCAGGTGCACAGCCCGCGCGACGCGGCGGCGCTCGGCATCGAGATCGTCTACCAGGATCTCGCGCTCTGCGACAACCTCGACATCGTGCAGAACATGTTCCTCGGCCGGGAACGCAGGCGCGGTCTGGTGCTCGACGAATACGCGATGGAGGAACTCGCCGAGAAGACGCTGGCGATCCTGTCGGTGCGCACCGTCAAGTCGGTCCGCCAGCAGGTCGCGAGCCTGTCGGGCGGGCAGCGCCAGACGGTGGCCATCGCGAAAGCCGTGCTGTGGAACAGCAAGGTGGTGATCCTGGACGAGCCGACGGCCGCGCTCGGCGTCGCGCAGACCCAGCAGGTGCTCGAACTGGTCCGCAAACTCGCCGACCAGGGCCTCGCGGTGGTGCTGATCTCGCACAACATGAACGACGTCTTCGCGGTGTCCGACCGGATCGCCGCGCTCTATCTCGGCCGGATGGCCGCCCAGGTACGGACCTCCGACGTGACGCACGCGCAGGTCGTCGAATTGATCACGGCAGGCCGCAGCGGCGCGCTCGGCCTCGAGGCGAGCGGAGTGACCCGATGACCGCGGTGACCACCGAGCGGCGACCGGCTGCGCCGGTGACCGACCTGATGACCGGCTACGTCGGCCGGATGCGCGGCGGCGACATGGGGGCGTTGCCGTCGGTGATCGCGCTCGTCGTGCTGTCGGCCGTCTTCTGGGCGGCGCGCCCGGTCTTCATGTCCGAGGCCAACTTCGCGAATCTGTTCACCCAGGGCGCGGCCATCGCGGTGATCGCGATGGGGTTGATCTTCGTGCTGTTGCTGGGCGAGATCGACCTTTCGGCCGGATTCACCAGCGGGGTCTGCGCCGCGGTGCTCGCCGTGCTGCTGACCGACGAGGGGTGGCCGTGGTACGCGGCGGTGCTGGTCTCGCTGCTCACCGGCGTGGCGATCGGACTGGCGATCGGCACGGTCGTGGTGAAGATCGGGATCCCGTCGTTCGTGGTGACGCTGGCGGCGTTCCTCGCGTTGCAGGGCGTGGCGCTGAAGATCATGGACAACGGCCGCAACATCTCCATCCGGGACGAGACGATCGTCGCCATCGCGAACAAGAACGTGCCGCCACTACTGGGCTGGGTGCTGTACGCGGCGCTGATCGCGGGTTTCGCCCTCGTGCAGTACCGGAAGTGGCGGGCGCGCGCGAAACTCGGGCTCACCGGCACGGCGGCGCGGGTGGTCGTGCTGCGGGTCGCGCTGCTCGCGCTGGTGGCGGGCGCGGCGGTGCTGGTGCTCAACGGCGAGCGCAGCCGCAATCCGGCCGTGCACTCGCTGGCGGGTATGCCCATCGTGGTGCCGATGATCGTCGCGCTGTTGCTGCTGTGGACGTTCGTGCTGGACCGCACCGCGTTCGGCAGGCACATCTACGCGGTCGGCGGCAACGCGGAGGCGGCTCGGCGCGCGGGCATCGCGGTGGATCGCGTGAAGATCACCGCTTTCGTGCTGTGCTCGGCGATGGCGGCGGTGGGCGGGCTGATCGCGGCATCGCGGGCGAACTCCGTCGATCCGAACACCGGCGGCAGCGACGTGCTGCTCACCGCGGTCGGCGCGGCGGTGATCGGCGGCACCAGCCTGTTCGGCGGGCGCGGGCGGATGCTGGACGCGGCGCTCGGCGCCGCGGTGGTCGCCGTGATCAACAACGGCATGGGGCTGATGGGCTACAGCGCGGGCACGAAATTCGTTGTGACAGGATTCGTGCTGCTCTTGGCGGCCGGAGTGGACGCACTCTCCCGTAAGCGTGCGCTCCCGCGGCGATGAATTCCAGCCCCCGTGACGAAAGCCCGGTGAATGCGAGCAGCACCTTCGCCCGATGAGATCCGCACGCGCAACCTCGCCGCGTTGCTGCGGCACGTCCACCGCGACGGAGCGGTGTCGCGCGCCGCGCTCGCCGAGCGAATGGGGTTGAACCGCAGCACGATCCTCGCGCTCACCACGGATCTGGCGGCGGCGGGGCTGGTCAGCGAGGAATTGCCCGGTCAGACCGGGCGGGCGGGCAGACCGTCGCTGGTGGTGCGCCCGCAGGCCGAGCGCGTCTACGTCGTCGCGCTGGACGTCGGTGCGGACCGGCTCGCCGCCGCCCGGGTCGGGCTGGGCGGCTCGGTGCTCGATCGCACCGCGGCCGCCCGCCCCGGCGGCGCGTTCGACCCGGACGACGTGATCGCCGCGCTCGCCGCGATGGCGCGGGAGATGATCGCCGCCGCAGCGCCGGACGCCCGGTGCGTCGGGGTCGGGGTCGCGTTCTGCGGCATGGTCCGCGAACAGGACGGCGTCGTGCGATACGGACCGAATCTCGGCTGGGTGGATGTCGCGTTCGGCGCCGCACTGACGCGGGAACTCGGTCTCGGCCTCCGCGTCGCGGTCGGTAACAACGCCAACCTCGGCGCGCTGGCCGAACGCGAACGCGGTGTGGGCGAAGGCTTGGCGAACCTGATCTACCTGCACGGTGACGTCGGCATCGGCGGCGGCATCATCGTGAACGGCGAATTGCTCGGCGGCGAAGGCGGTTACGGCGGGGAGGTCGGGCACATGATCGTCAATCCTGGTGGGCGGCCGTGCGCCTGCGGTTCCCGTGGCTGCCTCGAAGTCGAAGCGGGTGAGCTCGGGTTGATCGCGGCGGCGGGACGGACCGAGCCCGCGGGTCAGGCGGCGGTGGACGCGATCATCGAGTCCGCCGCGCGCGGCGACGCGGCGGCACGCGACGCGCTGCACCAGGTCGGCGAATGGCTCGGCTACGGCGTCGCGAATCTGGTGAACGTCTTCAATCCGTCGATGGTGGTGTTCGGTGGCGTGCTGCGGGAGATCTATCTGGCCTCGGCGGCCCAGGTGCGCAGCCGCGTCGCGGTGAACGGCCTGCAAGCCCTCCGTGAACGAGTCAGGTTGCGCACCAGCGCGCTCGCGGGCGACGCCACCTTGCTCGGCGCCGCGGAGCTGGCCTTCACCGATGTGCTCACCGATCCTTTGCAGACTCTGTCGCGCAGGCAGGCCGCGCGCGCCTGACGGGCGCGGCGGGGTTCACGCCGCTCCCGCGGCGCTGAACTCCGACAGGTGGCTGGTCAGCAGTCGTACCCGCACCCGCTGTTCCTCCGTGGTCTCCTCGGGGTGATGGATCTCGATGCTCAGCCGGTCGTCGAAGGTGCTGATGATGATGGTGCCGCTCGGCTGCTGCAGCCGGTGCCCGGTCTTGTCCGGCTTGCCGAGCATGATCGAGCGGAAGTCGGTGATGCGCAGCTCGTCCGGCACTCCGGGCCTTTGCACGCGTCCCCAATTGGTCGCCAGCACGATGCCCGGTGCGCGCGGTGGGGGACCGGCGGCGATCTCGGGAATGTGCAGCGGGGTCTGCTGCACGAGGCCGGTGTGCAGTCCCGCGCGCAGCGTGTCGCTGATGGCGCGGGCCAGTTCGACCAACGTCGTGCCGGTGGTCGGCGTCGGGGCGAAGTTGGCGAAGCCGAGCACGTTGGTGCCTTCGGTCGTCCCGATCGGCGGGGTCACCCGGGTGCGCAGGTCCACCGAGTAGGTGTAGGCCAGTTCGGTCAGCGGCAATCCGCGCAGCTCGGCTTCGGTCAGCAGGATCGCGGCGGAGGCGAGGCCGTTGATCGTGGTGTTGTTCCGGTGCCCGAGTTCGATCAGCGCGGCGGTCTGCTTCCTGGTCAGCCTGCAGCGTGCGGTGCGCGGGACGAGGTAGCCGGAATCTTCCGGCTCCGAGTGGCTTCCGGCGACGCCGGCGGGGCGGTGCGGCGCGACCGGTGTGCCGATCTTCCGCACGCCGCGCTCGCGCAGCAGCTCCTCCACCGAGCGCGGGAAGCCGTGCGGCGGCAGTTCGGCGGATCGGCCGCGGGTGCGGTCGGTGTAGCAGGACAACAGCTCGGCGAACACGGCCAGCGAATGACAGGCATCCGCGATGCTGTGGTGGGTCACCAACGTGACGCCCGCGCTGTCGCCGTCCCGGACCACGCACAGCGAGGCGAGCGCCTCGCGCTGGTCGAGGCGGGCGCCGGTGAGCAGTTGTTCGGGATCGCCCGCGGCGACCGTCAGCTCGGGTGCGGCGCCGGGGGATTCGAGCAGCAGGTGGCCGCCGCGCCCGTCCGGCTCCAGATGGGCGCCGAGGATCGGACGGGAGCGAACCACGGCCTCGAACGCCGCCGACAGCGCGGCGAGATCCAACCGGCCCGCGACCCGGATCGAATAGCCGACGAGGACTTCGCTGTTGGCGAAGATGGCCTCGCTCGGCGCCAGCGGGCGGATGGCGGTTGCTGCGGTCATGTCGCTTCCTTCACCTGGGCCTGTCCCGAGGCTAGTCCGAAGCCCGGACGCGCCAGGCTTTTTCGGCAGCATCGTGTGCTTGCTGTATCGGGCGATCCGGCGCCGTTGTTTCGTCTCTTCGCGGCGGCAGCACCTGGTCCTGCTCGGGCCGCCGCGACCGCAGCCCGCAATTAGCTGCGAGGCTCTGGAGTGCTACTCTAGAGTTCTGCTCTAGAGGAGGCTGTCATGACCGAACTCGTCACCTACCGGCTCGACGACGGCGTCGCCACGGTCACGCTGGACGACGGCAAGGCGAACGTGATGTCGGAGCACATGCTCGGCGCCATCGCCGCCGCCTTGGACCGGGCCGAGGCGGACCGAGCCGTCGTGCTGCTGACCGGCCGCCCGCGCGTGTTCTCCGCCGGTTACGACCTGGCGACGTTCTCCCGTTCCGCCGACGACATCCGCCGCACCCTCCGGGCCGGCGGCGACTTGGTCCACCGGCTGCTCGGCTTCCCCTATCCGGTCGTGGCGGCATGCCAGGGGCACGCCATCGCCCAAGGCGCGTTCACGCTGCTGGCCACGGACGTGCGGTTCGGCGTGACAGGCGATTTCAAGCTGGGTCTCAACGAGGTCGCGATCGGGCTGACCATTCCGCACTACGGTGTGGAACTGGCGCGGCACCGGCTCACCGCGCCCGGTTTCGACCGGGCGGCGAACACCGGGATGCTGGTCGGGCCGCAAGAGGCAAGGGAATTGGGCTTTCTCGACGTGCTCGCGGCCGATGCCGACGACCTGCGCACGCGCGCGACGGCCGAAGCGCGCCGGTTGACCGGAATCGACTTCGCGGCGCACGCGGGGACGAAACTGCGTGTGCGCGCTCAGGTGCTCGCCGCGGTCCGTTCCGGCATCGACGCCGAGTTCGGCGAGTAGCCCGGCCGTGCGCACTCGTGAGCGCATTCTGGCCGAAGCCACGCGCCAGCTGCTGGCCAAGGGGTACGCGTCCTTCACGGTGGCCGGTGTGCGGGACCGGCTCGGCTTGTCCAGCGGCAGCATGTTCCACGCGTTCGGATCGAAAGCCGAACTGGCCGCCGCCGTCTACGTCTCCGGGATGCTCGATTACCAGCGGACGGTGCTGGAGCGTCTCGACGCGCCGGACGCAGGCGCCGAACAGGCGATCCGCGCGATGCTCGCGGCCCATCTCGGTTGGGTGCAGGACCACAGGGAGCTGGCCCGATTCCTGTTCGCCACGTTGCCGGACGAGGTAGTGGGTTACGCGGAACCCGAACTGGCGCAGCACAACCGGGTCTTCTTCGGCGCGCTGCAGCGCCGGTATCTGGAGCTGCTCGGCGCCGCGGAGGCGGGCGGCGAGGGCTACCCGGTGGCGCACGCGATCTGCGTCGGACCGGCGCAGGAGTACTGCAGGCAATGGGTGCGCGGACGCGTCACGGCGCCGCCGCGCACGCTGACCGCGACCTTGCAGGAGGCCGCCGTCGCCGCCCTGGCCACGCTGACCCGCTGAGCGGCGACGCGCCGTGCGGCTCATCGGCGCAGGACGACGCGACCGCGACCGCGACGATGCTCGCCACGCCGGTTGCGGATCGGCCACGGGTGATCGACAGTGGTTGTCGAGTTACGGTGCGGCGACGGGAGGCCACCATGGACCGTGCGGACGTCGTTGTCGTCGGTGCCGGATATGCCGGGCTGTGCGCGGCGCGGGCGTTGCGAGCGGCGGGCCGGGAAGTCGTCGTCCTGGAGGCGAGCGAGCGCGTCGGCGGGCGCACGCTGACCGCCCGTGCCGGTGACGGATGGGCCGTCGACCTCGGCGGCCAGTGGATCTCGGCCGCCCATACGCGATTCGCCGCGCTGGCCGAGGAGTACGGCGCCGCGACCTACGCACCGCCCGAAGGGGCCGACCTCCTCGTCGAGGGTGTGGTCAGGCGGCCGTTCACCGGCGCGCGTCCGCCCCTTCCGACGTTCGTCCTTGTCGTGCTCGCACAGGCCATGTGGCGGCTGGAACGGCTGGCCGCCCGGCTGGATCCGGCGCGTCCGTGGGCCGCGCCGGACGCCGATCGGCTGGACGCGATGACCGCGGCGACCTGGCTGCGCCGGAATCTGCCGGAGCGGCGGGCGCGGAACCTGGCCGAGGTGATGATCGGCGAGGAACTGTGCGTCGATGTCGGCAGCATCTCGATGCTCGGTCTGCTGACCACGATCCGTTCGGCGGGCGGCGTCGAGGCGGGGGTCACCGCCGAGACGGTGACCCGCCTGTTCGTCGACGGCGCCGACGGGCCGGCGCGCGCGGTCGCGGCGGAACTGGGCGGCGCGGTGCGTCTCGGCGCGCCGGTGACCGCCATCCGCGGGCAGGCGGACGGCGTGGTGGTGCGCTTCGACTCCGGCGAGGTGCACGCCGAGCACGTGATCGTGGCGGTGCCGCCGACCCTGTCCGGGCGGATCGCCTACGACCCGCCGCTGCCCGCCGCGCGCGACCAGCTGACCCAGCGTATGCCGATGGGCTCGGTGCTGAAGGCGTTCGCCGTCTACGAGCGGCCGTTCTGGCGTGACGACCTGCTCACCGGGCAAGCGCTGAACCTGCACGATCCGGTTCCGGTCACCTTCGACGCCACCCGGCCCGGCGGTCCAGGCGTGCTCGGCGCGCTGGTGCCGGGCCGGGCCGCGCAGCGACTGGCCGACCTGCCCCCGGCCGAACGACGCGCCATGATCATCGGTTCGCTCGTGCGCGCCTTCGGGTACACCGCGCGAGAACCGATCGAGTGGCACGAGAAGGTCTGGGCCGACGATCCGTACACGCGCGGCGGCTACGGGGCCTTCTTCCCGCCGGGCGTCCTGACCACCGTGGGTTCTGCTCTGCGCAGGCCGGTCGGTCCGATCCACTGGGCCGGCAGCGAGACCGCGACGGAGTGGTCGGGCTACATCGAGGGAGCGATCCGCTCGGGCGAGCGTGCGGCCGCCGAAGTGCTCGCGGCCGAGCGGGTCACGGCCACGGCATGATTGCCATGGTGTTGCCGGAAAGCTGGCTCCGGCTCGGCCGAGGGCTCACAATGAAGAGGTGTTCCAGCGGATCGTGGTGGGTTACGACGATTCACCCGGCGCCAGGACCGCCTTGACGATGGCGCTCGAGCTGGCGACGGTGCACCGCGCCGCGCTCACGGTCGTCGCGGTGGAGGAATACCTGCCGCACTACGGGCCGGTGGTCGGCGAGATCGAGGACGAACGCTCGATCGGCGAGCTGACCTGCCGCCGTTGGCTGGCCGCGGCCGCCGAGACCGCGCAACAGCGCGGCATCGCGGTGCAGGCCGAGATCCGCGCGGGCCAAGCGGCGCGCGAACTGGCGACGGCCGCCGCCGATCACGGCGCCGACCTGCTGGTGCTCGGGCGCAGCGGGCACTCGGGCATCTGGGGGCGGTTCATCGGCAGCACCGCGGAGAAGGCCGCACGTCATGTCGGCTGCTCGGTGCTCGTCGCACACGACGGCGACGGAGAGGCCGAGCGCCGGTGAGCGCGGCGGCGGGGTGACCGGCGGTGGCGGCGGCGCGGGCAGTCGGGTAAGAGATCTGCGTGGCGGGTGAACTGATCGAGGAACCGACCGGCGTCGCCGATCGCGCGCGTGGCCGCGCCCGGCGGCGGGACTTCTGGCGTGCGCACGGGCCGGTGTCGGTCGTCGTCGCGTTCGGCGGTGCGCTCGGCGCGCTCGCTCGCTACGGCATCGCTCAGGGTTTGCCCGCTCACCCCGGGCACTTTCCGCTCGCCACCTTCGTCACCAATGTCGCGGGCTGCTTCGCGATCGGAGTGCTCATGGTCGCGGTGACCGAGATCTGGGCCGCCCATCGGTGGCTGCGTCCTTTTCTCGGCGTCGGCGTCCTGGGCGGGTTCACGACCTTCTCCACCTACGCCAACGAGATCCGCGCACTGCTGCGGCCGGACACGCTCGTCGTCGCGGCCGGTTATCTCGCGGGCACGCTGATCTGCGCCCTGTCGGCGACACTCGTCGCCATGGGGCTTACCAGGGCGGGATACGAACGCCTGCGACGCGCGCGGAAGGCGGCTCGATGACGGTTGTGCTGGTCTTGGTCGGCGGCGCGATCGGCGCACCGCTGCGGTATCTCATCGATCGCGCGGTGCAGGATCGTCGCGACAGCCTGTTTCCGTGGGGAACCTTCGCGGTCAACCTGATCGGCTGTCTCGTGCTCGGCGCTCTCAGCGGCGCGGGATCGGCGTTGTCCTCGCCGCTGTTCGCGTTGCTCGGCACCGGTTTCTGTGGAGCGCTGACCACTTACAGCACCTTCAGCTACGAAACCGTGCGGCTGGCCGAGCGGGGCGCGTACTTCTACGCGGTGACCAACGTGGTCGCCGGTGTGTCGGCGGGGTTGATCGCCACCGTGGCGGCTTACGCGGCGGTGCACGCCCTGTTCGGCTGATAGCACGCCGAAGGCGTATGCGACGTGATCCAGTTCACTCCGCTGCCCTGTCGCGCACCGCTCGGGGTGGGTTAAGCTACCCACAACAGATGCAGATATGCGCATACATCAGGTGCTGGAAGGGTTGGTCGATGGGACACGAACACGGTCACGCGCACGGGCACGGGCTCTCCGGTCAGGCCGATCGCCGTTGGCTGACCATCGCGCTCGCCCTCATCGTCGGCTTCATGTCGGTCGAGGTCGTGATCGGCCTGCTGGCCAACTCGCTGGCCCTGCTGTCGGACGCGGCGCACATGCTCACCGACGCCGCCTCCATTGTCCTCGCGCTCATCGCGATCCGGCTGGCGGCGCGTCCGGCGAACGGCAAGTACACCTACGGCTACAAGCGCGCCGAGATCCTCTCGGCACAGGCCAACGGCGTCACGCTGCTCGTGCTGGCGGGCTGGCTCACCTATGAGGCCGTGCGCAGGCTGCTGGAGCCGCCCGAAGTCACCGGCGGACTCGTGCTGGCGACCGCGCTGGCCGGTGTGGTGGTCAACATCGCGGCCACCTGGGCGATCAGCAAGGCCAATCGCTCCAGCCTGAACGTGGAGGGCGCCTTCCAGCACGTGCTCAACGACCTGTACGGGTTCATCGCCACCGCGGTGGCCGGTCTCGTCGTGCTGACCACCGGCTTCGCCAGGGCCGACGCGATCGCCACGCTGATCGTCGTCGCGCTGATGGTCAAGGCGGGGCTCGGGCTGGTGCGCGAATCCGGCCGGATCTTCCTGGAGGCGGCGCCCGCCGGCGTCGATCCCGACGCGCTCGGGCGCGGCCTGGTGGACATCGATGGCGTCGACGAGGTGCACGATCTGCACGTCTGGCAGATCACCTCCGGTGACATCGCGCTGTCGGCGCACGTGCTCGTCCGGCCGGGCGCCGACTGCCACGGCCTGCGCCAGCGGATCGAGCACCTGCTCGACCACGACTACGGCATCACCCACACCACCTTGCAGGTCGACCACTCCCACGCCGTCGCCGCCTCGGCCGAGGTGGACGCGCATCGCCTGCTGCCGGTGCTGGAAGACCACTGCGACGACGCCCACGGGCCGGTGCATCGCGACCGTCCGTCGTCGGAGGCGAACGCCGTCGCGCCTTGACCTACCGGCGCGCCACGAGCACGACGCCTCTGGGCGCCAGAAGAGCTGAGGGAGTCCGGAGTCCCCTCGAGGGGCGGGCGATCCGGCCCGTGCTCGGGCGATCCCGCCCCGCGCTCGGGGAACGGGCCCGGCGCTCGGGGGAACGGGCCCCGCGCTCGGAGGAACGGGCCCCGCGCTCGGAGGAACAAGGCCCCGCGCTCGGGTGAAGTGGCCCCGCGCTTGGGTGTCCCGCGCGGGTGGAATGGCTCAGCGATCCAGACGGGGAAACGGCCGCTCGGCTTCGATCAGGTAGGCCAGCTCCAGCAGGGTGCGCTCGTTGCCACGGGTGGCGGCGAACTGCACGCCGATGGGCAGCCCGGCGTCGGTGAGGCCCGCGGGAACCGTGATGGCCGGTGTTCCGGTGATGTTGTTGATCGGGGTGAAGCAGACGTAGGCGCGCAACCGCTCGATGAGTTCGTCGAACGGCACGGTCGGGCTGAGATAGCCCAGTTCGGGTGTGGTGTGCCCGAGCGTGGGCAGCAGAACCGCGTCGTAGGGTCCGAGCGCCTGTTCATAGGTGGCAGCCGCCGCGCGGAGGCGGTAGAGCGTCAGCGGCGCGTGCAGAGCCCGGCGCAGGAACAGAGCGCGCAGGCCGACGGTCAGGTCGTCCACGCGACGCGCGTCGAACCGGCGGTCGAGGAACCGGCCCGTGGTGGTGATCGCGGCCGCGAGCAGGCCCCAGTAGTGCAGAAAGGCGCTCTCGATGGTGGCGTCGAACGGCAGCGGCACGGGCTCCACCGAATGACCGCTGGATTCGAGTGTGCGTGCGACGTCTTCGACAGCCGTTCGGGTAGGCCCTGCGGCCAGCGGCCCCGCGAGGTTGTCGAGCACCAGCGCCACCCGCATGCGTCGGGTCGGGGGACCATCCACGTGTCCGATCGGCCGGAGCGCGGGATTGCGCCAATAGTTCTCGGCCGCTGCGGCGTACGCCGCCGTGTCGCGCACCGTCCTGGTCAGTACACCTTCACTGACGATGTCGACCGGCAGCGTGCGCGCCAGCCCGGACACCACGTGCCGCCCCCGCGTCGGCTTCAAACCGACCAGACCCGCGCACGCCGCCGGGATCCGGATCGAACCGCCGCCGTCGTTGCCGTGCGCGATCGGGACGACACCCGCTGCCACCAGCGCCGCCGCCCCACCCGACGAGCCGCCCACCGAATGGCCGGTGTGCCAGGGATTGCGCGTTGGCGCGAGGTGCGGGGTCTCGCTGCTGGCGTTGAAGCCGAACTCGGGCATGGCGCTCTTGCCGAGCACGGTGAGGCCGGTGCTGAGGAACTGCCGGGTGTAGCCGCTGTGCGCACGGGCCGGCCGCGCGCGGAACGCGGCCGTGCCCTGATTGGTCGGCATGCCGGCCACGTCCGTGTTGTCCTTCACGAAACTGGGCACGCCGTAGAAGGCGCCGCTCCGCTCGGCGGGCAGCAGCGGTTGCGCGTAACTCCGGTAGGCGACGGCCGCCAGCTGTTCCACCTGTTCGGCGCGCACCACCGCGGCGGCGGCGAGTTCGCGCGGCGAGACCGCGCCGTCGCGCACCAGCGCGGCCAAGGCGACGGCGTCGTGATCACCGAGCGCGTCGTCGCCGAAGGCGTGGACGCGCGGGGGTAGCGGAAGATGAGCATCGGCGGTCATGCCCCGAATCTAGTGTGTGCTTCAGGTGGTTCGTCCAGAACGGAAAGGACAGCAGGTGGCCGCGACATACCCGGATCCGGTGCCACCGAAAGGCCGAGTCGGCTCGCTGCTGTTCGCCTTGCCGCCCGCGGGCCGGCGGTGGAGCGTGGCATCGCGCGCCGCGCTCGCGTTCGCCGTACCCGCCGCGATCATCACCGGCGCCGGTCATCCGGATGCGGCGGTGTTCGTCATGTTCGGCGCCTTCGCCGTGCTCTACGGGGAGGGACGGCCGTTCCGAGTGCGCGGCAGGGTCGTCCTCGCCGCGGGTGCGGCGCTGCTGGCCGCGGTCGGCTCCGGTGCGGCGATCGGCGGCCTGCTGGACGCGGGCTTCGGCTCGTCCCTGCTCATGGTCGCCATGGTGTCGGCGATCGCGGTCGTGGCCGTGTTCGTCATCGACGCGTTGCGGCTCGGCCCGCCCGGGGCGTTGTTCTTCGCGCTGGTCTGCGCGGGTGCGATGAAAGCCGCGGAGGCCGGGACCGCGGTGGCGACACTGCTGTTCTGCACGGCTTGCGGTGTCGTCGCGTCGATCGTCGTCTCGATGGCCGGGGTGCTGCGGGACCACCGCAAACCCGAACGCGTGGCGGTCGGCACGGCGGTCCGGGCGGTCGAGGCCTATGTCGCGGCGCGAGAGGCGGGAACCCCCGCCATCGATCTGCGCCACCGGGCGGGCGCCGCGATGGCCGACGCGTGGGCCGCTGTCTACGACGCGGGCCTGCCTTCGGACCCGAGGGAAGCCGAGTTGCTCGCCACCTTGCAGCAGGCGCGGCGCGACCTCGCCGGGCACGCGCCCGACGACGACACCGACGATCTGCTGGTCGACCCCCTGGTCTCGTTCGCACGGCCCGGCATCGGCTTCCGGCTCCAGCGTTCCCTGTCGTTCTCCTCGCACGCGGCGATCAGCGCGATGCGTGTCGCCGCCGGCTGCCTGGGCGCGGGCTGCCTGAGCGCGCTGCTGGGTCTGGATCGGCCGCACTGGGCGGTGCTCAGCGCCCTCATCGTGTTGCAGACCGGGCCCGATCGGGTGCGCGGGCAGGTGCGGGCCATCCACCGGTTCGTCGGCACCATCGCCGGTCTCGGACTCTTCGCGCTGATCTACCAGCTCGAGCCGACCGGATACGCGCTGATCGCGCTGGTCGCCGCGCTGCAGTTCTGCATCGAGCTGTTCGTGCCGCGCAACTACGCGCTGGCCGTCGTCTTCATCACGCCGGTCGCCCTGATCGCGGGCGGAGTCGCCACGACGGGCGGGCCGATCGGACCCGTGATCCGGGATCGGCTCTGGGAGACGCTGCTCGGTGTCGCCGTCGCCGTGCTCGCGCTGCGCGGGGTCGCGCCCCACGGACACCGGCGCACCTTCCATTGGTTGGAACACCGGGTGCGCGCCGCCGCCCGCGCGCTGCTCGACCGGCTGCGCCGTGAGCCGATGGACGCGGCGGCGTGGGTGCTGGTCCAGCACCTGCAATTCGAGCTGGTCGGCGTGGTGCGCAGCGGCATCGACTCGGCGACCGACGACCCGGAGTGGACCCGCGAACACTGGCCGCAGCACGCGGCCCTGGCGCACTTCGGTCATGATCTGCTCGCCGCCTGCTGGGTGCTGCGGCCGGACCAGCGGCTGGCGGACGTGGACGGCTGGGCGTACCGCTTGGCGGCGGTGCGGTCGCGGCCGCAAGCGGCGGGCGCACCGCCTGCTAGCGTTCGGCGCATGCACGACAGCGTCACGGTCCGGATGGCCGCCCCGGCGGACAAGATCTGGGAACTGGTCAGCGACATCGAGAACACCGGGCGGTTCAGTCCCGAGACGTTCGCCGCGGAGTGGCTCGGCGGCGCGACCGGCCCCGCGGTCGGGGTGAAGTTCCGCGGTCATGTCAACCGCAACGGCTGGGGACTGAAGTACGCGACGGTGTGCCGTATCGACGCCTGCGAGCCCGGCCGGGAGTTCGCGTTCACCGTGCTCGGACCGCGGGGCATGCCGATCAACACCTGGCGCTACGTTTTCCGGCCGGTGGACGGCGGCACCGAGGTCACCGAATCGTTCCAGCTGCACAGCAATCCGGTGCTGCGACTGTATTGGCTGTTGGCCGGTTGGGCGCGCGGCAAGACCAACGTCGAGGGCATGCGCGAGACCCTCGAGCGGATCAAGGCCGTCGTCGAATGATCGGTGCGAGCCGCCTGCGCGCGAACGAGTTCCCAGCTGGGCGATCGGACACGTCGGTGGCGACCGGCCCGGTGGGTGATCGGCCGCGGCGCGCCCCAGGTCGAACGCCGCGCCAGGCCGGTATCGGGTCCCGGACCCGCGGCGGACAACGATGACCGTGCTGCTGGTGCTCGGCGCCGGTCCCGGCGTCGGGCTGTCGGTCGCCCGCCTGTTCGCCGCCGACGGCTTCACGACGGTGCTGGCCTGCCGGTTACCCGAAGAGGCCGAACCGCTGGCGGCGCAGTTGCGCGAGGAAGGGTTCGAAGCCGAAGGCGTCGGCGTGGATTTGCGCGACCCCGCCGACGTGGCCCGCGTCGTCGCGGGAGTGGGCGAGCGGCACGGCCGCATCGACGTGTTGCACTTCAACCCCAGCGTTTTCCGGGAGGCCGATCCGTTGCAACTGACGGTCGCCGAGCTGATCGAGGACGTCACCGTGGGCGCGGGGGCGCTGCTGCCGGCCGTGCAAGCGGCGCGTCCTTTCTGTCCGAGGGCGCCCGCGTGCTGGTCACCGGCAGCGCGGCCGCGGACAAGCCCTGGCACCGAGCCGCCTCGCTCGGTGTGCAGAAGGCGGCGGTGCGCAACCTGGTCGCCAGTCTGGACGCCACCCTCGCGCCCGACGGGATCCGAGCGGTCGCGGTGCAGGTCAACGGCGTTCTCGGCGAGGGAGCGTTCACCAGGGACCGGGTAGCGGAGGCGCTGTACGCGGCGGCCATCCGCCCCGCCGAGGGCTGGACGCCGCACGTCTCCTACGACGGCTGAGCTACCGGGGAGCGATCGCGGCGAATTCGACGGGCAGGTGCGCGGGCCCGCGCAGGTTGACGTGCTCCCGATACGGTGGCGGATCGACCGTCGGCCGGGGTGATTCGACGCGTTGCGCGAACCGGGTCAACGCCACTCGCGCCTCCAGGCGGGCCAGGGGAGCGCCGAGGCAGAAGTGGGCCCCGAGGCCGAAGGCCAGGTGACGGTTCTCCCGCGCCGGATCGAATCGGTCGGGGTCGCCGAACATCGCCGGGTCGCGGTGCGCGGCGGCGATCAGCAGCACCACCAGGTCACCGCGCTGGATGTCCGTGCCGCCGACGGTCAGGTCGTCGGCCGCGATGCGCGGGATCAACTGGACCGGCGGGTCGAAGCGCAGCGTCTCCTCGACGACGCCCTGCGCCCGGTCCGGGTCCGCGCGCAGGGCGGCGAGTTCGTCCGGCCTGCGCAGCAGGGCGAGGGTGGCGTTGGCGATCAGGTTGACCGTCGTCTCGTGCCCGGCGACCAGCAGCAATGCGCAGGTCGAGATCAGTTCCGCATGGGTGAGCGCGTCTCCGGCGTCTTCGGCGGCGATGAGTTCGGACAGCAGATCGGGGCCGGGGGTGTGGCGGCGGCGGTCGATGAGTTCTTCGAAATAGGCGTACAAATCGGTGCCCGCGCGCTGGATCTCCGCCGGGTCGGCGCGGAACTGGGCGGCCGCGCGCGAAGTGGGGTCGAGCGTGCGCGACAGCAGCGCGGACCAGGCGCTGAGCCGCGCTTCGTCCGCCAGCGGGACGCCGAGCAGTTCGCAGATGACGGTCACCGGCAGCGGATAGGCGAAGTGATCGACGGCGTCGAGGCTGCCCGCGCCGGCGCGCTGATCGAGCAGGTCGTCGACGATCTCGGTGATCCTCGGCTCGAGGCTCCGCACGACGCGCGGGGTGAACGCCTTGGACACCAGGCGGCGCAGGCGAGTGTGGTCGGGCGGATCCAGGAACAGGAACGACGGTTTCGCCCGCGCCGCACCGTTTTCCCGGGTGCCGTCGTAGATCGGCATGGAGCCGAGCTGCAACCGGGCCAGCGACCGGTCGACGCTCGCGCGCGGATCGCGCAGCACGGCGGCGCAGTCGGCGTAGCGGGTCAGCACGACCACCGGAGCCGTGCCGATCCGGAACGCGGCGGTCTCGCGCAGCCGTGCGAAGACGGGATACGGGTCGGGCCGCACCGCGGGGTCGAGCAGACGCACGTAGTCGTCGGTCGGGTGGTTCGTGGTCGTCATCGACACTCCCAGCTGTCCGGCCCGGAGCGGGCACCGGTCTCGATCGGTATTATTCCGATACTGCAGGTAGGAAAGCAATACCGCAGCGAGATGCGAAGATGGCGCCATGACACTGCGGCGTCCGGTCGACGATTCGGTCACCCGCGTCGTCGAACTGCTCGGCGACCGGTGGACCATCCTGCTCATCGCCGAGGCGTTCTTCGGGGTGCACCGTTTCAGCGATTTCGCCCGCAATATCGGCATCACCAACCGCAATCTGCTCACCAGCCGCCTGCGCATGCTGATCGACGCGGGAATCTTCACTCGCACCGACCACGGCGGCGGCCGGGTCGATTACCACCTGACCGCAGCGGGCCGCGAGCTGTATCCGATCGTCACGGCGATGATGGTCTGGGGTGACAACCACCTGGCCGGGCCGGAGGGCAGGCCGGTCGTCCTGGAACATCGCACCTGCGGCCACTCGACCTCACCCATGCTGGTCTGCGACCACTGCCGCGAACCGATCGACCCGCGCGACGTGGAACCCAAGGCCGGGCCCGGCTTCCATCAGCCGCCGGGGGGCGAGCAAGCCGGTTGACATCGCCCGCCGGAACGTTCGACGCGCTCCCCGGCTCAGCTGGCTCTGTGAGTGGTGTATGTCTGCGTGCCTCTGGCCCGGCGGCGATCGCGCTGTATCGGTCCCCAGCTCAATCCAGCAGGTTGACGAGAGATTCGGCCAGATAGAGCGGTAGGAGTAGGTAGTACAGCAGCATCGCCATCGAGCCGGCTCCGATCGTCAACGCGGGTCCCACGCGGTGCCGTCGCGGGTACGTCGCGCGGGGAGGGGAGACCGGGTGGTCTCGCGAGTGCAGGAATGTAGTGCAGCTTCCCGCCATCGGCAAGACCGGCCGGTGTGCCGGCTCTAGTGGAGCGCGCTGCCGCGCACCCACTGGTCCCAGGGCACGCCCCAGTCACCGTTCTGCCAGACCTCCAGCGGGGCGCCGCCGGTGTTGCGGACCTCCACCACGTCACCCGGGACGGCGAAATTGAAGAACCACTGGGCGTTCTCCCCGCTGAGATTGAGACAGCCGTGCGAGACGTCGGTGTTGCCTTGGGCCCAGATGGTGGAATCGAGCTGGTGCAGGTAGATGCCGTCGGTGCTGATCCGGGTGGCCCAGCCGATGGCCTCCTTGTAGCCGAGACGCGAGTTGATCGGCAGGCCGTAGGTGGAGGAATCCATGATCACCGGATTGGCCTTGTCCATGACCGTGTAGATCCCGGGCTGGGTCCAGAACGTGATCGTCTTGCCCCCGACGACCTCGCTGCCGCCCATCCCCATCGAGGTAGGCATGGTGCGGATCAGCCTGCCGTTCTCGAAGACCTGGATCTGTTTGGTGTTGTCATCGGCGATCGAGATGTGCGATGCGCCGATGGTGAACGTGGTCTTGGTGTCCTCTTGGCCGTAGAGGCCGCCGCCCAGCTCCTGGCCGTAGATGTTCGCCGCCACGCTGACCTTGGTGCCCGGCGCGTAGTACTCCTTCGGACGCCAATGCGCGTTGCGGTCGTCCAGCCAGTACCAGGCGCCCTCCACCGGCGGATCGGTGGTGACCGAGAGGCGTTTCTCGGCGGCGGCGCGGTCGGGGATGTTCTCGTCGAAGTGGGCCACCACGACGGTGCCGACGCCGAAGGTGCCGCCGTCGGACAGCGGCGTGCCGCCCGTGGTGGTCAGTGACAGTTTCGACTGATTGTTGGGGGTCAGCGTGGAGAAGGTCGATGTGGTCGGGCCCGTACGGCCGGTGATGCTCAAACCCTCCGCGGTCACGGTGTAGGTGCGGCCGTAACCGAGCGGCTCGGTGGGCTTCCACGCCGTCTTGTCCGGCGTCATGATGCCCTCGACGGCCTTGCCCTGCTCATTGGTCATCCGCACCGAGGTGAGCTGGCCGTCGGAGGTGCTCACCTGCACCGGCGCCAGCGGATCGACATCGCGTGCGCCGGAAGCGGGCGTGATGGTGATCGGCGCGGGCGCGGAACCCGCCGCACCAGGTGCGCCGCCCGGCCCCGGCGAGGACGAGCACGCCCCGACGAGCACCGCCATGACCAGGGCCAACCCCGCGACGATGCCGGATCGGACGGGACTGGTCGCCATGCATTCTCCCTGTGCTCGCCCGGCGCGACAAATGGCGCACGCGCGCCCACTTTCCCCCTCGCAGTTTACCGACCGACCCCGGCACGACCTCGAGCAGAAGTTCACTCACGGCGTATTCCCAGCCATCGCAAAGGAAACGTTTCGGCGGGTGAACCGCTGGCCCCGACCGCAACCCGCCATACGTTCACCCCGCATGGAGATCGACTATCGCTGGCGCTGACCGGCAGCGAAACGGGCTTCTACGACTGCGCGGCCACGCGTGACGGCCGAAAGTACCGATCGGGACCGCGCGGACGCGTGCCATGCTGAGGGCCGGAGTCGACCGAGGGGAACGAATGCAGAATCGCCCATCGGCAGCGGAGTTGCTGGACTCGCTCGCCGAGCTGCTCGAGGAGACGCTGTTGCCCGCCCTGCCCGCGGGATTGCAGCACAAGGCGCGGGTGGGGGCCAACCTCGCCAGGATCGTGCGCAGGGAGATCGAATCCGGTCCCGCCGCGGCCGAGCGGGAGCGTGCGCTGCTCGCCGCCGTGGCCGAGGGCGATGACGAGCAGCTCTGGGCGGCGCTGGTCTCCGTCGTGCGGGCCGATCTGGCGATCGCCAAGCCGGGGTACGACGAGTGGGCGGCCGAGTGAGCGCCGACCTGGCGCGCGGCTTGGCCGAGTTCCTCGGGGCCGGGAACCGGTCGGTGACGGTGACGAACGTCGAATATCTGTCCGCGGGCGCCCGCCGCCGCAATGTCGCCTTCGAGGCCGATCTGGGCGGCGGGACGCGACGGCTGGTCGCGACCATCGTGCCGGGCGCGATCGAGCTGGTCCCGGTGGACGTGGAGGCCGCGGTCAGGGAACTGGCGCGCACCCACGGCGTCCCGGTGCCGCCCGTGGTGGCGATCTGCACCGAGGCAGGCTATGTCGGTGGCCCGTTCGTGGTCTCCGAGCGCATCGATGGAGAGACCGTGCCGCGCAAGGTGTTACGGCTGGCCGAGGCCTCGGGCCTCGGCGAACGGGTGGCCGAGCAGTTGGGCGAGGCCATGGGCCGCCTGCACGCGATCGATCCGGCCGCCGCGCCCGCACGGCTGCCCGCGGCGGCGGCGGATCCCGAGCGTCAGCTGGTCGAGGCCGCTGCGCAGGTGCGCGCACTGCTGCCGGACCGCCCGGTGTTCGCACTGGCGCTGCGCTGGCTGGAACGCCACTGCCCGCCCGCGCCGCCCCGCACCGCGCTGCTGCACACCGACCTGCGCAACGGCAATATCGTCGTCGGTCCCGACGGGCTGCGCGCCGTGCTCGACTGGGAGGGCGCGCAGCGTCAGGGCGATCCGATGCGCGACGTGGCCTGGCCCGCGCTGCGCATGTGGCGCTTCCGCGCGGACGACCGGGAGTTCGGCGGCCTCGCGGGCCGTGAGGCGTTCCTGCGCGGATACCACCGCGGCGGCGGCAGCTTCGACGAAGATCGGTTCCGCTGGTGGAAGGCGATGTGCACGCTCGGCTGGGGCGTCGGACTGGCCGGGCAGGCCGCGGCCCACCTGGACGGCAGCGTGCGCGACATCGTGATGGCCGCCAGCGGGCGCCGCGTGTCGGAAATCGAATGGGATCTGCTGATGCAGATCCGACCCACTGCGAAAGGCTGACTGCCGATGGATTTCGAGCTACCTGCGGAACTGGTCGATTACCTGGCCGAACTCGACGCCTTCATCGACCGGGAGATCACCCCGCTGGAGCAGGCCGACGACAACATCCGCTTCTTCGACCACCGGCGCGAGGACGCCCGCACCGACTGGGAGCGCGGCGGCCTGCCGAACGCCGAGTGGGAGGAGTTGCTGGCCGAGGTCCGCAGGCGCGCCGACGCCGCAGGGCACCTGCGGTACGCGTTCCCCGCGGAATACGGCGGGCGGGACGGCACCAACCTCGGCATGGCCGTGATCCGCGAGCACCTGGCCCGCCGTGGCCTCGGATTGCACTGCGATCTGCAGAACGAGCACGCCATCGTCGCCAACAATGTCGGCCTGCTGCTCATGCTCGAGTACGGCACACCCGAGCAGCGGGCGCAGTGGGTGGACGGGCTGGCCTCGGGAACGAAGTTCTTCGCCTTCGGCATCACCGAGCCCGAGCACGGCTCCGACGCGACGCACATGGAGACCTCGGCGGTCCGTGACGGCGACGCCTGGGTGATCACCGGGCGCAAGACCTGGAACACCGGCGTGCACATCGCCGACGCCGACCTGATCTTCGCGCGCACCTCGGGCGGTCCCGGCGACGCCGCGGGCATCACGGCGTTCCTGGTGCCCACCGACGCACCGGGGTTCGTGGTCGAGGAGTACCTGTGGACCTTCAACATGCCCACCGACCATGCCAGGGTCGCGCTGAACGGCGTCCGGGTACCGGACACCGCGGTCTTCGGCGGCGAGGGACGCGGCTTGGCGGTGGTGCAGCACTTCTTCAACGAGAACCGCATCCGCCAGGCCGCGTCCAGCCTCGGTGCGGCGCAGTACTGTATCGACCAGTCGGTGGCCTACGCCAAAGAGCGCAAGCCCTTCGGTAAGGCGCTGGCTACCAACCAGGCGATCCAGTTCCCTTTGGTTGAGCTGCACACCCAGTGCGAGATGCTGCGCGCCCTGATCCACAAGACCGCGTGGTCGATGGACACCTACGGCACCTTCGCCGTCTCCGAGCAGGTCTCGATGTGCAACTACTGGGCCAACCGGTTGTGCTGCGAGGCCGCCGACCGCGCCATGCAGGTGCACGGCGGCCTCGGCTACTCCCGGCACAAGCCGTTCGAGCACATCTACCGGCACCACCGGCGCTACCGGATCACCGAGGGCGCCGAGGAGATCCAGATGCGGCGGGTCGCGGGGTACCTGTTCGGTTTCATGGGCAGCAGAGCCCCCAAGGGGGTGTGAGCCGGACGGCTCACACCCGGCGGATGCGAGCCAGCCACGCGGCGGCGTCGACCTGTCCGGACTCCGAGATCTCCAGGCCCGTCACCTGATCGGCCACCACGTCGGTGACCCGGCCCCGGTAGCGGGTCGGCCGCAGGTCCTCCACCGTCCAGCCGTCGCGGAACGACTCCCGGATCAAGGTGTCGCTGATGCGCGGGCCGAAGCCCGGCTCGACATCCGAGAGCGCGAGGACGTGGAGCGTGCCGCCCGGCTTGCACACCGCGTGCAGACTGCGAACGTACGCGGCGCGCGCCTCGTCGTCGGTTCCGAAGACGTGGAACAGCGCGCTGTCGACGACGGTGTCGAACGCGGGGGCGGAGCCGGGCGGGTCACCGGCGAAGTCCGGCCGGTCGCCGAGGGCCAACGCGTCGGCCACCTCGAACACGGCCGACGGCACACCGTGGCGGGCCGCGTTGGCGCGCGCGTACGCCACCGCGCTCGGCGACATATCGATTCCGCGCACGTCGTATCCCAGCCGGGTCAGCAGGATCGTGTGCTCACCCGCGCCGCAGCCCGGGTCCAGTACACGGCCGGTGATACCGCCCTCCCGTTCCAGCGCGACGATGGCCGGTTGCGGCTCGCCGATCACCCAGGGGGCGGTGTCGTTGTCGTAGACGGTGTTCCACATTTCCACTGGACGAGTCATGCGATCCATGCTCCATCCTCAACCGCCGTTGAGGTCAAGGCCGGTTCCCGTGCGTGGCACAGCGAGCGGTGTCGGCCACGTCGGCGCGGGTACGCGCGGGTTATGAGCACACCGAATATCGATCCGGAGACGGCGGAGTCGATGCAGCAGGACGCGGATTTCGCCGACGAGCACACCAAACCGACGCACGCCGACGAGCACCCCGCCGGTGAGCAGCTCGAGACCGACGAGTCGACCCCGCGCGGCCACGGCGGAATGGATCGGTGAGCACGGCGTGGCACGGTCGCGCGGAAACCGTGCCACGCACGCTCACGCGACGGCGACCATCCTGGCCGCGTTGGCGGCCTCGTCGTCGGCTGCCTGGTTGGCGGCGAGTTCGGCGCGCACCCGCTCGCGGTAGCGGCTGATCTCCCGCTCGGTGGCCGCGGCGTCCCAGCCGAGGTGCGCGCCGATCAGCCAGGCCACCTCGGGCGCGGCGGCGAGACCGCGGTCGGCGGTTTCGATGGAGACGCGGGTGCGGCGGGTGAGCACGTCGTCCAGGTGCAGCGCGCCCTCGTGCGTCACCGCGTACACCGCCTCCGCGCCCAGGTACTCCGGCGCGCCGGTGAGCGGGCGGCCCAGTTCGGGTTCGCGGGCGATCAGGTCGAACAGGTCGGTGATCGCCGAGCCGTAGCGGCCGAGCAGCCGCTCGACCGTCGCGCGCGGCAGGCCCGCCCGCTGCGCCAGGCTGTCGAGGTCGGCCGCGAGTTCCTGGTAGCCCACCGCGCCGAGGATCGGCAGGTGTTCGGTCACCGACGGGGCGACCGCGCGGCCGAGGCCCGCCACCGCCGCGTCCACGACATCGGCGGCCATCACCCGGTAGGTGGTGTACTTGCCGCCCGCGATCACGAACAGCCCGGGGACCGGTTCGGCCACCGCGTGCTCTCGCGAGAGCGTCGCGGTGTCGGCCGACGCGCCGGACAGCAGCGGGCGCAGCCCCGCGTAGGTCCCGACGATGTCGTCGCGGGTGATCGGCTCACGCAGCACCCGGTTGACGTGGTCGAGCAGATACTGCACGTCGGCGTCGCTGGCGGCCGGGTGATCCTTGCTCAGCGACCAGTCCGTGTCGGTGGTGCCGATGATCCAGTGACCGTGCCACGGAATGACGAACAGCACGCTCTTCTCGGTGCGCATGATCAGGCCGGTGTCCAGATGCAGGCGATGGCGCGGCACCAGGATGTGCACGCCCTTGGACATCCGGACATGGAACGGGAACTCCACGCCGGTCATCCGGTTCATCTCGTCGGTCCACACCCCGGTGGCGCTGATCACCCGGCGCGCGCGGACCGTGTGCACCCGGCCGGTTTCCAGGTCGGTGACCTCCGCGCCGACGACGCGTTCGCCGTCGCGCAGCAGCGCCGTCACCTTGGTGCGGGTGAGCACGGTCGCGCCGTGCTGGGCGGCGGTACGCGCGATCATCATTGTGTGCCTGGCGTCGTCGACCTGCGCGTCGAAGTACCGGATCGCTCCGGTGAGCGCGTCCTCGCGCAGCGCGGGCGCCAGCTCCAGCGCGCGGGTGCGCGACAGGTGCCGGTGCATCGGCAGCGCGCGGGCGCCGCCGATGGTGTCGTACAAGGCGACGCCCGCGCCGAGGTAGGCGCGCTCCCAGACCCGATGCCGCAAGGGCAGCAGGAACGACACGGGCCGCACCAGGTGCGGGGCCAGCCGGTGCAGCAGCAGGCTTCGTTCTTTCAGCGCCTCCCGCACCAGCCAGAAGTCCAGCTGCTCGAGGTAGCGCAGGCCACCGTGGATCAGTTTGCTGGAGCGGCTCGAAGTGCCCGCCGCGAAGTCCCTGGCCTCCACCAGGGTCACGGTCAGGCCGCGGGAGGCGGCGTCGAGGGCGGCGCCCGCGCCGACCACGCCGCCGCCGATGACGAGTACGTCGATCTCGGTGTCGCCGAGTGCGTTCACCGCGCCGGCGCGGTACTGGGCGTCCAATCGTGCGGACACAGCGGTATCTCTCCTTGTTTCGGTGTTATTCGGACAGGACGGCGTCGCCCCTCATTCGTCGACGTCGATCCAGTCGAGGGTGCGGGCGACGGCCTTCTTCCAGCGCCCGTAGCCACGCTCGCGCTGCTCCGCCGACCAGGTCGGATGCCAGCGCTTGGCTTCGTTCCAGTTCTGTTCCAGCTCGTCGGTGTCGTTCCAGAAGCCGACCGCGAGCCCCGCGGCGTACGCCGCGCCGAGCGCGGTGGTCTCGGCGACCACCGGACGCGACACCGGCACGCCGAGGAAGTCGGCCTGCAACTGCATGCACAGCTCGTTGGCGGTGACGCCGCCGTCCACCCGCAGCACGTCCAGCCGCACGCCGGAGTCGGCCTGCATCGCCTCGACCACGTCGCGGGTCTGGTAGCAGATCGATTCCAGCGTCGCCCGCGCGAGGTGGGCGTTGGTGCTGTAGCGGGACAGGCCGACGATCGCGCCCCGCGCGTCCGAGCGCCAATACGGCGCGAACAACCCGGAGAACGCGGGCACGAAGTACACCCCGCCGTTGTCCTCGGCCTGGCGGGCCAGCGATTCGCTCTGCGCGGCACCGGAGATGATGCCCAGCTGGTCGCGCAGCCACTGCACCGCCGAGCCGGTCACCGCGATGGAGCCTTCCAGCGCGTACACCGGCTTCTGCGCGCCCAACTGATAGGCCACCGTGGTCAGCAGGCCGTGCTGCGAGCGGACGATCTCGGTGCCGGTGTTGAGCAACAGGAAGTTGCCGGTGCCGTAGGTGTTCTTCGCCTCGCCGGGACGGAAGCAGACCTGCCCCACGGTGGCGGCCTGCTGGTCGCCGAGCACGCCCGCCAGCGGGACCGCGCCGCCGAACGGTCCGTCGGCTCGGGTGGTGCCGAACAGGTCCGGGTTCGCCGAGGGGGCGATCCTGGGCAGCATCGCCCGCGGCACCCCGAACACCGACAGCAGTTCGTCGTCCCAGTCCAGGGTCTCCAGGTCCATCAGCATGGTGCGGCTGGCGTTGGTCGGGTCGGTGACGTGCACGCCGCCGTCGACTCCGCCGGTCAGCTGCCACAGCAGCCAGGTGTCGGTGGTGCCGAACAGCGCGTCGCCGCGTTCGGCGTCCTCGGCCACCCCGGGAACGTTTTCCAGGATCCAGCGCAGCTTGCCGCCGGAGAAGTAGGTGGCGGGCGGCAGGCCCGACTTGCGCCGGATGATGTCGCCGTGCCCGGCCCGCTCCAGTTCGGCGGCGATGCGATCGGTGCGGGTGTCCTGCCAGACGATCGCGTTGCAGTACGGCCGCCCGGTCTTGCGGTTCCACACCACCGTGGTCTCGCGCTGGTTGGTGACACCGACCGCGGCCAGGTCGCTCGCGACGAGATCGGCCTTGGTCAGCGTGGTCTGGATGACCGCGCGGGTGCGCTCCCAGATCTCGGTGGGATTGTGCTCCACCCAGCCCGGGCGCGGCAGGATCTGCTCGTGCTCGAGCTGGTGGCGGGCGACCTCGTTGCCACCGTGGTCGAACACCATGAAGCGGGTGCTCGTGGTGCCCTGGTCGATGGCGCCGACGTACTGGCTCATCGCGGTCCTTTCGGGAAACTATTGGACGAGAGAAGGATTCAGAACAGGAACTGCGCGGCGAGTCCGGCCAGCGCGCCGCCCAACAGCGGGCCGAACACCGGCACCCAGGCGTAACCCCAGTCGGAGTCCTTGCCGCGCGATTCGGTGTCGGCCGATTCGGCCGGTGCGGGGGCGCCCGCGCCGACCGGGACCAGGACCGCTTCGGCGTGGGCGGGTTTGCTCACCGGCAGCAGCGCGTGCGCGATGCGCGGACCGAGATCGCGGGCGGGGTTGATGGCGTATCCGGTCGGTCCGCCCAGCGAGGCGCCGATGCCGACGACCAGCAGCGCGGCGGCGGCCGGGCCGAGCCCGCTCGGAGTGTGACCGAAGGTGAGGATCACCAGGACGAGGGTGAACGTGCCGATCACCTCGGTGACGAAGTTCCAGCGCAGGGCGCGAATCGCGGGGCCGGTGGCGAACACCGCGAGCTTCTTCTCCTCGTCGGTCTCGGCGTCGAAGTGGCGCTTGTAGGCCACGTAGGCGACGGTCGCGCCGAGGAACGCGCCGGCGAATTGGCCGCCGAGGTAGGCGAGCGTCGTCGATCCGGAGATCGCGATGCCGGGGGCGAACTCATCGGCGCCGCTGAACAGGATGCCGACGGTGACCGCGGGATTCAGGTGACCGCCGGTCTTGTAGGCGACGTAGACGCCCGCCAGGACGGCGAACCCCCACCCCACGTTGATCAGCAGCCAGCCGCCGTCCAACCCTTTGGATTTCGCCAGCAATACGTTCGCGACCACACCGACCCCGAGCAGCACCAGCACGCCTGTGCCGAGTGCTTCGCTGAGGAAGATCGAGCCGAAGTTCATCGTTGAGCCTCCGTTCGCCCCACAGGTCGCGGACGCGACCGTGCGTGAAACGGAAATTACGGCGGGACGCGAAACCCGGATACCGCTGCCGTTCGACATTGTCGAACGCCTCGACTGGTTGCCGGAAGGCGGCGCCGCTACCGTGCGACCCGCGAGGAGGATGTATGGCGCAGCTCACACTGGGTTTCGATGATGTTGCCCAGGTATTACCAATCGTTCGACATTGTCGAATCACGACGCGGGTAGGTTGTCCGATATGCCGGGTGCGATCCAATCGATCGAGCGGGCGGCGGCCGTGCTGCGGCTGCTGGCCCGTGGTTCCGGGCGGCTCGGCGTCGGCGACATCGCGGGCGCGCTCGATCTGCCGAAGCCGACCGCGCACGGCATCCTGCGCACCCTCCACGGCGTCGGTTTCGTCGAACAGGACCCGGCCACCGGCAAGTACCAACTGGGCGCGGCGCTGCTGCACCTGGGCACCAGCTACCTCGACGCGAACGAGTTGCGCTCCCGCGCGATCAACTGGGCCGACGCACTCGCCGCGCGCACGGGCGAGTCGGTGCGGATCGGTGCGCCGATGGACGGCGCGGTGGTCGTCGTGCATCACGTGTTCCGCCCGGACAACACCCAGCAGGCGCTCGAACTCGGCGAACTGCTGCCGCCGCACGCCACCGCGCTGGGCAAGGTCCTGCTCGCCTACGACACCGACCTGGCCGCCACGACGCGCCGCGCCGAGCTGGCCCCGCTCACGCACCGCACCCTGGTCGACCGCGCCGCGCTCGCCAGGGCGCTCGGCGGCGTCCGGCAGGCCGGATGGGCGGGCGACACCGAGGAATTCCGTACGGGCGAGGCGGGAATCGCGGCGCCGATCCGGGCCCCCGGCGGGCTCGTGGTCGGCGCCATCGGCATCACCGGCGCCGTGGACCGGCTCTGTGACGCCCAGTTGCGGCACCGGCCCGCGCTGGTCGGTCAGGTGCTCGACGCCGCACGGGCGGTGTCGCGTGATCTCGCTGCCGGGGACTGACTTTCGTCCCGGCGGTGACCAGCCGATGCCGAGCAGGAGCAGCCGAGCATGAAGCAGCGTTACGTGCTGGCCATCGACCAGGGCACCACCTCCACGCGGTGCATTCTGTTCGACCAGCGTGCCCGGCTGGTCGGCGTCGCGCAGCGCCCGCACCGGCAGCACTATCCGCGGCCGGGCTGGGCCGAGCAGGACGCGCTGGAGATCTGGCGCAACGTCGAGCGCATCGTGCCGCAGGCCCTGCGGGATTCCGGCGTGACCGCCGACCGGATCGCCGCGCTCGGCATCGCCAATCAGCGCGAGACCACCGTGGTGTGGGACCGCCGCACCGGCACGCCGATCGGGCGCGCGATCGTCTGGCAGGACGTGCGCACCGAGGAACTGGTCCGCGACCTGGAGCGCAAGCCGGGCTCGGAAAGGATTCGCGAGCTGTGCGGCCTACCGCTGGCCAGCTACTTCGCCGCCCCACGGCTGCGCTGGATGCTGGACTCGGTGCCAGGACTGCGCGAGCGCGCCGAGCGCGGCGAAGTGCTGTTCGGCACCATGGAGACCTGGCTGATCTGGAACCTCACCGGTGGCCCCGACGGGGGGCTGCACCGCACCGACGTCACCAACGCCAGCCGCACCCTCCTGCTGAACTTGCGCACCCTCACCTGGGACGACGAACTGCTGGAGTTTTTCGGCATCCCCGCACGCATGCTGCCGAGCATCCAGCCTTCGACCGCGTCCTACGGCAGCACCCGCCGGGTGGTGCCCGGTATCCCGATCGCCGCCGCGCTCGGCGACCAGCACGCCGCGCTGTTCGGCCAGACCTGTTTCGCGCGCGGGGAGACCAAGTGCACCTACGGCACCGGCGGTTTCCTCATGATGAACACCGGGCGTGACCTGGTGCGCTCAGAGCACGGGCTGCTCACCACGATCGGCTACCAGATCGGCCCGGAGCCGGTCTACGCGCTGGAGGGTCCGATCGCGGTCACCGGCTCGCTGGTGCAGTGGGTGCGCGACAACATCGGGCTGGTCACCAGTGCGCCGGAGATCGAGACCCTCGCGCGCACGGTCGAAGACAACGGCGGCTGCTACGTCGTGCCCGCGTTCTCCGGTCTGTACGCGCCGCATTGGCGCAGCGACGCGCGGGGCCTCATCGCCGGACTGACCTCCTACATCACCAAGGGCCACATCGCACGCGCCGTGCTGGAGGCCACCGCCTGGCAGACCCGCGACGTGGTGGAGGCGATGAACGCCGACTCCGGCCTGCAAGCGGCGGCACTGCGCGTCGACGGCGGGATGACCTCGAACAACCTGCTCATGCAGATCGTGGCCGACGTCTTGGACGTGCCGGTGTCGCGTCCGTTCGTCGCCGAGACGGTCTCGCTGGGCGCGGCGTACGCCGCGGGGCTTGCCGTGGGATATTGGCCCGACCTGGAAGGCTTGCGCAACAACTGGCGCCTTGCCGCCCAATGGGTTCCGCGGATGGACCCGCAGCTGCGCGAGGACGAGTACGAGAACTGGAGACGCGCGGTGGAGTTGACGTTCGGCTGGGTGCGGTCGAGGAATCGGGCGGCGCGGCGGTGAGTTCGGCGACCGGTCGCCGTGTCGGGGGCGTGGGTTAGCGTCGAAAGCATGCGGCTTCACGTGGGATGTGCGATGTGGGCGCACGCGGCCTGGCAGGAACGGCAGCTCTCCGCAGGGGAGCGGCTGCGCTGGTACGCCACGTGGTGCAACGCGGTCGAAGGCAATACGACGTTCTATGCCACGCCGTCGCGGCGAACGGTCGAATCCTGGGCGGGGCAAAGCGATCCCACGTTCCGATTCGTGCTCAAGTTGCCCAAGCCGATCACCCACGAACGCAGGCTGACCGGCGTCGAGGAGCAGCTGCGGTCCTTCCTCGCCGCGATGGAGCCGCTCGGCGAACGCATCCACGCCCTGTGGGTGCAGTTGCCCGGTTCGTTCGGACCCACCGATCTCGGTGTGCTGGCCGGGTTCCTGCGACAACTACCGCGCACCTACCGGGCCGCCGTCGAGGTACGGCACCCCGCGTTCTTCGAAGACGAGCAGGCGGCGCGCAGGCTGGAATACGTGCTGTCCAGGGTCGGCGCCGAATGGGTGCCGTTCGACACCACAGTGCTTTTCGACGGTCCGCCCACCAGCGCGGCGGAACAGGAAGCGGCCGCGAAGAAGCCGCGGGTGCGCCGCCGGATGCGGGCGCTGACCGAATACCCGATCGTGCGGTACCACGGCCGCGACGACGTCCGGCGCACCGTCGAGGGCTGGCGGCCATGGGTCGGCACGGTCGCCGAGTGGCTGCGGGAAGGCCGCTCGCCCACGGTGTTCCTGCACACGCCGGACAACGCGGGCTCGCTGGAGCTGGCCCGCCGTTTCCACGACGAGGTCAGAGCCAGGCTGCCCGAGCTGGAACCCCTGCCGCAGCCGGCCGCCGCCGAGCCGATGACGCTCTTCTGACCAAAAACGCCTCCCGCGCCGGCATCCGAGCGCGGGAGGCGCCGGGGATCAGGCCTGCAGGCCGACCTCGACCTCCAGGGTGAGGGTGATCTTGTCGCCGATCACCGCGCCGCCGTCGGGCAGCGGCATGTCGATGGTGATGCCGAAGTCGCGGCGGTTGATCACGGTCTTGGCCTCGAAGCCCGCGACCGGCCCGTTGCCCATGCCCGGGTTGACGCCGAGGAACTCCACGTCGAGCGATACCGGCTTGGTGACGCCGCGAATGGTGAATTCGCCGTCCACCACGAAATCGTCGCCGTTCACCCGGAAACCGGTGGACTTGAACGTCGCCACCGGGAACTGCTCGGCCTGGAAGAAATCCGCGGTGCGCAGGTGGGCGTCGCGCTGTTCGTTGTCGGTGGTGACCGAGTCGACCCGGATCTCGGCCTCGGCCGAGGCGCTGCCGTCCTCGCCGATCACCAGCTTGCCGGAGAAGTCGGTGAAGCGCCCGCGCACCTTGCTGACCATCAGGTGGCGCACCGAGAAGCCGAGGGTGGAGTGGGCGGGGTCGATGGCCCAGGTGCCCGCGGTCAGCGCGTTGGTGGTTCCGGTCGACATGTCGTGCTCCTTGTTGGTTGAGAATTGAACTAGTTGCGGGTGGGTGGGGCGGATCGGTCGGAAGAAGATCAGTGCGTGCCGAGCAACTGTGCGAACGGCACCGGGTCCTCGTACGGATCGGCGGCACGCGGTCGCGGCCGCTTGGTCAGCTGAGCGGCGAATTCCGCTGCGGCGCGCTCGATTCGGGAACTCAATCCCTGCGCTGTCGCGGACGCCCAGTCTTCGGAGGCGGCGTAGACGGCGGTGGGCGTGACCACCGCGCGCAGGTAGCTGAACATCGGTCGCAGGGCGTGTTCCAACGCGAGGGAGTGGCGCGCCGAGCCGCCGGTCGCGCCGAGCAGCACCGGCATCCCGGCCAGCGCGTCCGGGTCGAGCACGTCGAAGAACGTCTTGAACAGGCCGCTGTAGGAGGCGTTGAAGATCGGCGTGACGGCGATCAGGCCGTCGGCGCCGGTCACGGTGTCGATCGTCGCTCGCAACCCGGTCGGCGCGAATCCGGTCAGCAGGTTGTCGGCCAGATCCCTGGCGTGCTCGCGCACTTCGACCACGTCGACGGTCACGTCCGCGCCGGACGCGGACAGCGCGGCGCCGGTCGCCGCGGCGAGCCGATCGGCCAGCAATCGGGTCGACGAGGGCTGCGACAGGCCGGCGGATACGACGGCGATGCGGGTCATCGGGTCGCCTCCACGGCGGCGTCGCGGGCGGCGACCAGGCTCGCGTGCGTCGGAGCGTCCGGCACGTGCGCCGGGCGCAGGGCCGCGAATTCCTTGCGCAGCACCGGCACCACTTCCTCGCCGAGCAGGTCGAGCTGCTCCAGCACGGTCTTCAGCGGAAGGCCCGCGTGATCCATCAGGAACAGCTGGCGCTGGTAGTCGCCGAACGTCTCGCGGAAGGTGAGCGTCTTGTCGATGACCTGCTGCGGGCTGCCCACGGTGAGCGGAGTCTGCTCGGTGAACTCTTCCAGCGACGGGCCGTGCCCGTACACCGGCGCGTTGTCGAAGTAGGGGCGGAACTCACGCACCGCGTCCTGAGAGTTCTTGCGCATGAACACCTGTCCGCCCAGGCCGACGATCGCCTGATCGGCGGAGCCGTGGCCGTAGTGCTCATAGCGCTGCCGGTACAGCCCGATCAGCCGCTGGAAGTGCTCCTTCGGCCAGAAGATGTTGTTGGCGAAGAAGCCGTCACCGTAGTAGGCCGCCTGCTCGGCGATCTCGGGGCTGCGGATCGAGCCGTGCCAGACGAACGGCGGGACGTCGTCCAGCGGACGCGGGGTCGAGGTGAACGACTGCAAGGGCGTGCGGAACTTGCCTTCCCAGTCGACCACGTCTTCGCGCCAGAGCCGGTGCAACAGGTGGTAGTTCTCGATCGCCAGGGCGATGCCGTCGCGGATGTCCTTGCCGAACCACGGGTAGACCGGCCCGGTGTTGCCGCGACCGAGCATGAGGTCGACGCGCCCCTCGGCCAGGTGCTGCAACATCGCGAAGTCCTCGGCGATCTTCACCGGATCGTTCGTGGTGATCAGGGTCGTCGCGGTGGAGAGCTGGAGCCGCTCGGTCCGCGCCGCGATGTAGCCGAGCATGGTCGTCGGTGACGACGGCACGAACGGCCGGTTGTGGTGCTCGCCGGTGGCGAACACGTCCAGCCCGACCTCCTCGGCCTTGCGCGCGATCGTCACCATGGCGGTGATGCGCTCGTGCTCACTCGGCGTCCGGCCGGTCGTGGGGTCGGTCGTCACATCGCCGACCGTGAAGATTCCGAACTGCACGACGCCTCCTTCGTTCTTCAGTCTGACTCAATTTGGTGGATATGGCAACCAAAGGAACCGGATGGCGTGCGCCGGTATTCCCCGCCCGTCGGTGTGGCGTGGGTTACGGCAGGTATTCCGCCAGCCAGGTCTTGGTGAGTTCGCGCGTGACCTGCGCGCCGGTGTCGAGTTCGGTGGTGCCGAAGGCGTGTTCCAGGAAGGGCAGCTCGACGTAGCGCTGCGGGACGCCCGCGGTCTCCAGCGCGGCGGCGTAGGCCGCGGTGTGCTCGGCGAGCACCAAGTGATCGCTCGCCCCCTGGATCAACAGGGTGGGCGGGGAGGCCCTGGTGACGTGCGGAGCGGAGCTCGTCGCGGTGTAGCGCTCGGGGTACTGCTCGGGCGTGCCGCCGAGGTACTGCCGCGCCGCGTCGACGCCGAGGGCGGTCTCGGTGCCGGACGCGACGAGATCGACCGCTGGATACAGCGCGATCGCGGCGCGCACCCGCGGCAGCTCCGCGGCGCTGCCGCAGCTGGGCCGCAAGGCGCCCGCGTTGATCTTGTCGGCGACATTGACGGCCAGATTGCCGCCCGCGGATTCGCCGAAGGTGGCGACCCGCCGCATGTCCCAGTTGTACCGCTGCGCGTTCGCGGCGGCCCAGGTCAATGCGCAGGCGACGTCGGCGTCCGCGGTGTCCCAGCGGTGGTCGGCGGCGCCGGAGAGCCGGTAGTCGACGTCGATGACGGCGTATCCGTTGCCGGCCAGCCACGAGGTGTAGGCGTCGGTGCCGCGGCTGCCGGTGACGAACGCGCCGCCGTGAATGCTCACCACCAGCGGTGCGGGTGCCGATCCCGGTGCGGGCAGGTACAGATCCGCTTCGATCGGCTGCCCGTCGAGGGTCGCGTAGGTGACGGTCTCGTCGGGCGGGTCGCCGACCGCGCGGAACGGGACGGCCGGAGCGAACGGAACCCAGACGCCCGCCGCGTCGTGCGCCGCGAACACCAGCGTCGCGCTGGTCGCGACCGACAGCGCCAGCCCGGCGACGGCCACGCCGGTCACCGTGCCCGCCAGCCGCCTTCCCCGCTCGCCCGAGCGAAGCGCCGCCAGCGCGAGCCCGGTCGCGACCACGGCGAGCGCCATGTTCCACGAGCCCAGCGCGTCACGGACCGCGCCGAGCAAGAGCACCGCCGACTGCGCGATCGCGTTGCCCAGCAGCGGCATCGTCCAGGAAACCGGCAGGATCGCGAGCACTTGACCGAGCGCGAGATACACCGCGAGCGCTCCGGCGAGAACCAGCAGCGCGAGGCGTGCCGGGCGACGCGAGGTCGCGGGCTTTCCGGGAACGGTCACATCCGCTCCTCGCTCGTCGGTCATCCAGGTCTCCGCTTTCCGGTCGGGGCTGCCTGCCCCTCCAACCTAGGTCGGTCTTCGTGCGCGCCGGATCCGGGTGTCGCTGTGTCCGACGGAATCGGGTAGCCGACTACGCGCGATTTCCGGTGGCCCGCCCGCAGAATCGGTCGCCACAGGATCTCGACCATCGGGTTTCGAAGGGATTGGCATGGCTGGTTATCACGATTGGTTGGCGCCCGCTCCGAATCCGGAGCCCCCCTTGGACAGCAGCAGGCGCGCCGAGGCACGCGCTCCCGAACCCGTCCGGGCGCTACCGTGCCGCGCGCGGCCGCGCGCCGGTTCGGGCCCGGCGAGTGCCGGGGTGCGCCGCGCGGTGCGGGGAAGTCATGCGTCCGCGGCGCGGGCGGGGGACGAAATCGGATCGTCCGCACGGCGGTTCGCCGAGTCGGCGGTGCGCATCGCCCTCGAGGTGTTCGACCGCAGGAGACCCGTGCCGCAACTGGCCGTGGTCGCCGACGCCACGGTCGTCGCCGCGGTGCGCACGTTGCTCGACGCCGGTCTCGTGCCGGGTCGCGGCCTCGGCGTCGCGGTGCCGATCCGGGTGAGCGTGGTGCTCGTCGACGCGAGGACCGCCGAGATCTTCGCCGCTTACGCGCGCGGCGGACGCCGCTTCGCGTTTGCCGGGCGCATCGTGCGCGGCCGCTCGGCCGGCTGGCGGCTGACAGCGCTGCGCATCCGGTGACGCCGTGCGCGGCGGTACGCACCACCGCCGCGCTCACCAGCGGGACGACTTGCATACCGCGGAGGCGGGGATCGGCGGTCAGCCGAGCTGGACGATCGTCGCGCCATGTCGAACCAGTAGCCGTCGATGACGGTGCGCAGCGTTCCGAGGTCCTCCTCGCCCGCGCCGAGCGCGACGAACAGCGGTGCGAAGTGCTCGGCACGCGGGTGGGTCAGGCGGTCGGCGGGCGCCTTGCGCTCGAAATCGAGCAGCGCGTCCACCATCGCCCGCGGCCAGCGCCTCGCCGCCCCAGGCATCGAATTCGGCGGTGAAGGAGTGCGCCTGCTCGTCGTCGGACGTCATCGCGCGCAGGTTGTGGGTGAAGAAACCGCTGCCGACGATCAGCACGCCCTGCTCGCGCAGCGGCGCCAGTTTCCGGCCGATGTCCAGCAGCGCCCTCGGGTCCAGCGTCGGCATGGACAGTTGCAGCACCGGCACGTCGGCGTCCGGGTACATCTGTCTCAGCGGCACGTAGGCGCCGTGGTCGAGGCCGCGCTCCGGCACGTCGGCCACGGCGACGCCGGGTCCGCGCAACAGGTCTCGCACGCTCTCGGCCGGCTCCGGCGCACCCGGCGCGGGATAGCGCACCTGGTAGTAGCGCTCGGGGAAGCCCCAGAAGTCGTAGACCAGCGGCACCGTCTCGGTGGCGCCGAGCGCGATGGGTGCGGCTTCCCCGTGCGCGGAGACGATCGGCGGAGGCGTGGAGACCAGGTGGCTGAACGCGCGTGAGACGCAGGTGTGGCACAGCTTCCTCGCGGCGGGCGCGCTGGTCGGCCGTGAGGTGGAACGGCAGCTCGAGCGGGAAGGGCTGTCGCACACGCAATACGAGGTGCTGGTGCGGCTCGCCGACGCGCCGGAGGGCCGCCTGCGGATGACCGAACTGGCCGACGCGCTCTACACCTCGAAAAGCGGGCTGACCTACCAGGTGACCCAGCTGGAGAAGGCCGGATTGCTGATGCGCGAGACCTGCCCTACCGACGTGCGCGGCGTCATCGCCGTGCTCACCGCCGCGGGCCGGGAACGGCTGGCGCAGATCGCCGGAGCATGTCGCGACCGTTCGCCGAGTCGTCGTCGACGTGCTCAGCGCCGCGCAGCAGACCGCCGTCGCGGAAGGGCTCGGCGAGGTCGCGCGCCGGCTCGCCCCCTGACTCAGGCCAGCGACGCGAGCCAGTCGTGCATCCACGTCAGCGCGGTCGCCCTGCCGTCGACGCGGTAGCTGCCGTAGGCGGTGTGCGCCTCGGAGCGGTAGAACTCGTCGAGCAGCCGGGCGCGTTCCTGGTTCGCCGACTCGGACAATTGGCTCTGCAGCAAGGGGATTCCGCCGTTGGACATCAGATCGCCGACGATGGCGCCCATTTCCAGCTGGTAGCGCCAGAGATCGGCGGGATCGGGATGGGACGTCTGGGCCAGGAAGCCGGCGAAGCGGGTCACGAAATCGTCCGAGGCCGTGGCGCAGTACAGGTCGCCGACCGCGCAGATGGTGCGGGTCTGCGGGGTGACCCAGCCGAAGCCGCCGATGCGGGGACCGCCCGCCCCCGCGCCGCCCACCGGCGGACCCACCAGCGCGTCGGTGGGGGAGCGGCGCGGGTCGGAGATGAGCCCGACCGCCGCGATGCGCTGCGGCGGCACGACGCCGAGCCCGGTGCCGATCTCGGCGGCGAGATCGCCCGCGGCGTCGGCGCCCTGGCTGTAGCCGAGCAATGCGATCTTGGTCGCGCCGCACGCCCTGGCCATCGCCCCGGTCATGCCGCGCGCGTTGTCGACGGCCTCGCGTTTGGAAGCGCCGTAAACCTCGCTCTCCCAGGGGAAAGCGGTCGCGGCGTAGCTGACGTAGTCCACCCGCACCGAGGGCGGCAGTCCGTTGGTGACTCCGGCCAGCATGCCAGGGCCGGGGCGCTCGCCGTCCGGCCGATCGGTGGTCTCCCAGGTGCCAGGGATGGCCACCACGTACATGCTCGGGCACTCGGGCTCGGCGACGGCGGGCCCGCTGCCCGTTCCGACGCACGACAGCGCCATCACCGTGAAACCGATGGCCGCCGAGATCAACTTCGATCGCATGGCGTTTGCTCCTGGTAGTACAGGCGCCGCAGGCGCTCCCCGGCAGGAATCGGCCTCCGCCGGGCGCCGTGCGGTGGTCGAACCCGGCCCCGTCGAAGGCTGCATTGAGACTCGATGGTCTCAAAGTGCAGCCAGGATAGCGAGACTGTGTGAGACAGCACAATCCAGACTGTAAGTGATGCACATCACACTCGGTCCGACTGTGCCGACGCTCCCGGATTGCTAAGTGTCCTGGGCGAGTAGGACCGCCATGGCCTGCGCCCATCGGTCGATGGTTGCCCTCGCGGCGCGCTCGGAGGTGCGCAGCGGGCGGGACATGGCGGTGCCGCGCAGTATCGCGATGGTGAGATCGCGGACGGCCGGATAACCCGGATGGGCGATGAGCTCCGGCCCGAACAGCCCGTCCACCACGCGCCGTAAGTCGCGCCCGGCCGCGCGTTCGGCCGCGCGCAACGCCTCGGCAAGCGCCGGATCGGTCCGCGCGGCCGTCCAGAGTTCGAACTCGGCTTGCGCGGCCGGCCGCGCCATCGACTCGTACAGGGCGGTCAAGGCCCGCAGCACCGGATCGGCCCCGTCGCCGAGTCCGGCCGCGACCTCGCGCACCGCCGCTTCGTTGCGCGCGACCAAATGGCCGACCAATGCGGTGATCAGCGCGCCGAACGTCGGGAAGTGGTGCAGCAGCGCTCCGCGGCTGACTCGCGCGGCGCGCTGCACGGACAGGGTGGACAGCGCCCGGTAGCCCTGTTCGGCCAGCAGGTCGGCGGCGGCGTCGAGGATGCGAGCGCGGGTCGCCCGCTTCTGCTCCTCGCGTAGTCCGGCCATTCCCCGGCTCCCTTCGTCGGCGCGGCATTTCACAGTCAATATTGACTGTGAAACCACGGTTGCGCCAGACTGCGGGGACGGGTTCCGCAGCGTCGAAGGGAAAGCGATGACCGACAGTGACATCCAGGCCGATGGCGGCGCGGGCGCGTGGTATCGCGGGTGGACCGAGCAGCCGGACTCGCCGTGGGCCGGACGCCCCGACCCGGACGACGCACGCGAGTACCGGACGCTGACCTACGAGCGGGACGGCCGCATCGCCCGCATCACCTTCGACCGGCCGGAGAAGGGCAACGCGATCACGCCCGACACGCCGAACGACCTCGCGCACGCGGTGGAACGCGCGGATCTGGACCCGCGGGTGCACGTGATCCTGTTGTCCGGGCGCGGCAAGGGATTCTGCGGCGGATACGACCTGAGCCTGTTCGCCGAGCAGAGTTTCGCGGTGGCGGGCGGCCCCGGCGACGCGGCGGGGACGGTCGTCGATCCGGTGGTGCAGGGCCGCAATCACGACCCGGCGCGCACCTGGGACCCGATGATCGACTACGCGATGATGAGCCGGTTCAATCGCGGTTTCGCCAGCCTGATGCAGGCGAACAAGCCGACCGTGGCCAAAGTGCACGGCTTCGCCGTGGCGGGCGGCAGCGACATCGCTCTGTTCGCCGATCAGATCGTCTGCGCCGACGACGCCAAGATCGGCTATCCGCCCACCAGGGTCTGGGGCGTCCCCGCCGCGGGCATGTGGGCGCACCGCCTCGGCGACCAGCGCGCCAAGCGCCTGCTGTTCACCGGCGACTGCCTCACCGGCAGGCAAGCGGTGGAATGGGGCCTGGCGATCGAATCCTGGCCCGCCGACGAACTCGACGCGCGCACCGAGGAATTCGTCGCGCGGATCGCGCGGATGCCGGTCAACCAGCTGATGATGGCCAAATTGGCGCTCAACTCGGCACTGTACGCCCAGGGCGTGGCGAACTCCGGCATGATCAGCACGATCTTCGACGGCATCGCCCGGCATACCACCGAGGGTTACGCCTTCCAGACCCGCGCCGCCACCGCCGGTTTCCGCGCGGCGGTCCGGGAACGCGACGAACCGTTCGGCGACCACAAACGCGACCGGTCCGAGGGATGACACCCTGCTGAGACGTCCGAACTTCGGATCAACGGGCGCGAACGGCGAGGGGCGGTGGTCGGGTGACCACCGCCCCTCGCGCGTACTCGGCAGAATCCGTCAGCGGACGGGCGGGACCTTCCCGGTCGCCTCGTCCTCGATGTCGTAGCTCAGCCGCACATCGTGGGCCACCTCGCCTCCGCTCACCGTGATCCGGCTGGTGACCGCGGGGTAGCCGCGTGCGACGACGGTGTAGTCGCCTTCGGCGAGATCCGTGACGACATAGCGGCCGTTCTCGTCGGTGCGCGTCGTCGCGGTCAGGACGCCCGCCGCGTCGAGCACGCTGATCTGCACGTCCGCGGCCGCACGGCCGCCGTCCGACCACGCCGACCCGGCCAGCACCGCCATCGGCGTGAGATCGATGTCGTGGTGCAGCAACCCGCTGTCCGGCACGGTCAGCGCGGACGCGCTCGGACGCATGTGCTCGGCGACCGCGACGACGGTGTAGGTGCCCGGCACCACGCCGTGGCACACGTAGCCGCCGTCGGCGGCCGCGGTCGCGGATCCGACGACCTCGCCGTCCAGGTCGGTCAGCGTGATGGTCGCGCCGGGCAGCGGCTCGCCGAGAGTGCTCGACCGGACCACGCCGGAGACCTCGCCGGAGCCCAGCAAGGTGATGTCGCATTGCTGCGGCCGGTCTGCGACGGTCACGTTCACCGCGGCGGGCTGATGCCCGGCGGCCGACACGATCAGCACGTAACTGCCCGCGTCGGGCGCGCCGACGAGGTAACTGCCGTCCGCGCCGCCGCTCGTGCGCGCGGCCTGCCGCCCCTGATGGTCGATCAGCGTCAACGCGGCAGCCTGCACCGGCCTGCCGTCCTCGCGATGGACATAGCCGCTGAGCGAACGGCCTTCGTACTCGGCGCCGTCGAAACTCGCTCGCGGCTCGCGCAGGTATGCGCCGTTGCCCGCGGCATCACTCGAGCCGTAGCCGCCCGCGGCTGCGGCGAGCACCGGTTCCGGCTCCGACAGCGCCTGCGCGGCGCCCTCCCACACCTGATCCGCGTCCCAGTGCGACTCGGCGGCGCCGGTCTTCTCGACCGGCGTCTGCGCGACCGGCGCCGGAGCGTCCTGGAGCGGAATCTCCTTCATGAACATCAGCACCACGCAGGCCAGCAGCGCGACCCCGCCCGCCGCGTAGAACACGCCGTGCATGGAGTCGGTGAAGCCGGTGAGGATCGGCACCTTCAGCGCGTCGGGCAGCGCCGCGATGCCGCTGGTGTTGGACTGCATGCCGCTGAGCTGATCGGCGCCGAACCCGGGCGGCAGCGCGCCGCCGAACGCGTCGGTGATCCGGTGCGGCAGCAGGTTGAACAGGATGGTCAGGAACACCGCGACGCCGAGCGTGCCGCCCATCTGCCGGAAGAACGTGGCCGACGCGGTGGAAACTCCCATGTCCGAGCGCGGCCCGGCGTTCTGCGCGGCGATGATCAGCGTCTGCATACAGCAGCCGAGCCCGAGCCCGATCAGTCCGCCGATCGCCAGCGGCTGCCACAGCGGGCTGTCGTACTGCACTTGCGCGTACAGGACCGCGCCGACCGCGACGATGAACGTGCCCGTCACCGGCAGGATCTTGTAGCGGCCCGTGCGCTTGGTGATCCGCCCGGCCGCCTGGGAACCGATCGTGATGCCCAGCACCAGCGGCAACATCAGCAGGCCCGCCTTCGTGGGTGAATAGCCCCGCACCACCTGGAAGTACTGCGGCACCATGGTGATCGCGCCGAACATCGCGACGCCGACGATGAACCCGCCCGCGATGGTGACGCTGAAGGTGGAGTTCTTGAACAGCCGCAGCGGAATCAGCGCCGAGTCCTTCATCAGGAACTCGACCGAGACGAACAGCAGCAGGCCCGCCGCCCCGATGCCGTAGCAGAGCAGCGACCGGTGCGACGACCAGCCCCAGTGCCGTCCTTGCTCGGCGACGATCAGCAACGGAACGACGCAGATCGTCAGCGTCAGCGCGCCGAACCAGTCGATCCGGTGGCGCTGGCGCTGGTGCGGCACGTTGAGCACCTTGGCCACCACGAGCAGCGCGAGCAGGCCGACCGGGACGTTCACCAGGAACACCCACCGCCAGCCTTCGATGCCGCCGAGTTCCTCGTAGTCGGAGAAGAAACCGCCGAGCACCGGGCCGAGCACCGTCGCCGTGCCGAACACCATCATGAAATAGCCCTGGTAGCGCACCCGTTCGCGGACCGGGACGATGTCGCCGATGATGGTGAACGCCAGCGACATCAGCCCGCCCGCGCCCAAGCCCTGGAACGCGCGGAATGCCGCGAGCTGGTACATCGAGGTGGCGAAGGTGCAGGCCACCGAGCCGATGACGAACAGCCCGATCGCCGTGAGATAGAAGGGCTTGCGGCCGTAGATGTCGGCCAGTTTGCCGTACAGCGGCGTGGTGATCGTCGCGGTGATCAGGTAAGCGGTGGTCGCCCATGCCTGTTCGTCGAAGCCGTGCAGGCTGTTGGCGATCTTGACGATCGCGACGCTGACGATGTTTTGGTCGAGCGCGGCCAGGAACATGCCGAGCAGCAACCCGGACAGGATGGTCAGGATCTGCCGGTGCGACAGTGACGTGTCCGCGGCTGCGTCCGGGTTCCGCGGAGCCCGGGTGGTGGAAGTCGTCATGAATGAGCCCTATTTCGGATCGGCTGGGTGTCGGGTGGTGGTCTCTATTCCTGCGGTGAGCCGGTCGAGCAGCGCGGTCAAGGTGTCGCGGTCCGGTGCGGGCCAGTCGGCCAGGATGCCGGCCAGCCATCGGTTGCGCTGCGCGCGATTCTCCTCGAAGACACGAACGCCCTCCGCGGTGGCGGCGAGCACGCACGCGCGGCCGTCGACCGGGTCGGCCCGGCGCTCGACCAGGCCGTGCGCCACGAGTTGTCTGCTCTGTCTGCTGATGGTGGACGCCTCGGCGTGCAGCAGTTCGGCGAGCCTGCCCGCGCGCTGCGGTCCGTCGTGCACGAGCGAGAACAGCACGGTGTAGGCGAGTCGCTCCAGCCCGTCCGGTCCCGGCCGGACAGGTTGCCATTTCGCCCGGTTGACCGCGCGCATGAACCGGACCAGCCGCTGACCGAGTTCGTCGGCGGCCGCTAGTTCGGCCGCCGTGATCTCGTGCTCGCGAGCGGTTGCGGACATGACACTCACCTCGACGTTCCCCACCGGCAGATTGATTAGCAACTACAACTAGTTGCTTTAAGCAACTATACCTCCCGGTTGCCGGAGTTCTGCGAGGTGGGTCACGCTGCCCTCGCGTTGCTACCGTCGATGGCGTGTCCGAGTCGCTTCTTCGCTTCCGTGCCGCCTTGCCGTCCGATTGCCGCTGGGAGCCGGTCGGCGGCGGAGCGTCCGGCGCCGAGGTGTTCCGGTCCGAAGACGCGTCCCGCTACGCCAAGTGTGTCGACGCCGGACAGATCGCCGCCCTAGCGCTGGAGCGGGACAAGGTCGCCTGGCTCGACGGCCACGAAATCCCCGGCCCCGAGGTGCTGGACTGGCGGGCCGACGACAACGCAGCCTGCCTGGTCACCAGCGCCGTCCGCGGCGTGCCCGCCGACACTGTCTGCGCGCAGACGCTCACCCGCGCCTGGGAATCCATCGCGGACGCGGTGCGACGCCTGCACGATGTGCCCACCGAGGAGTGCCCGTTCGATCGTGGCCTGGCACGCATGTTCGCCATGGCCCAGGACGTGGTGGTGCGGGGCGCGGTGCACACCGAATTCCTCCCGGAGGAACAGCAGGACATTCCGCCCACCGTCCTGCTCACCAGGCTGGCCGGTGAGCTGGAGCCGAGGATGACCACGGAGTTCGCCGAAGCCGTTGTGTGCCACGGCGATCTGTGCCTGCCCAACATCATCCTCGATCCCGAAACGCACACCGTCGCCGGTTTCGTCGACCTCGGGCGGCTCGGCATCGCCGACCCGTACGCCGATATCGCCCTGCTGCTGGCCAACTCCAGGGAGTCGTGGCAGGACGAGCAGCGCGCCGCGCACGCCGACCGAATCTTCGCCGAACGCTACGGCATCGATCTCGACCGCGATCGTCAGCGCTTCTTCCTCCATCTGGATCCGCTGACCTGGGGGTAGCTCGATCAGGGGAACCGCCCTCCGGCATTTCGGCCTTGTCTGTTGAGCATTCGACCGACAGAATCCGGAGAAATATGCAATGTTGTTATTGCGCAACGGCATTGAGAGGGAACCCACGGCGGCCGAATAGGCGCCGGTAAAAGGGGGTGCGGCGAGATCATGTCGTCGAACACGTCCGAGCCCGGCGGCCGACGCGCCCGCCGAGGCCAGGTCAGGGCCGAACGCGTGCCCACGTGGCCCGGGATGATCTCCGCCCACGAGCCGCCGCCGCGCGGGGAACGCGACCGGCGCCGGGCCCACCGCGCTCGGCGCCGTGCTCGGCGTGGCGCGCGCCGCGCCTGGCTGGTCGGCGGCGCCGCATCGGCCGCCTCGCTCGCCGCCGCCGCGCTGGTGCTGGTCTACACCGATGCCGCCTCCGCGCCGCGGCAGTCGGCCACGGTGGCCGACCCGGTCCTCGGCGGCGGGCCCGGTTGCGAGCCGACGCGTGGCGCGCAGTTGGTGCGCGGCAACGGAACCGGCTCCACCGCGTCGGGCCCGGATGTGATCCTGGCCTTCCAGCACGCCTATTACGTGACCCGGTCGGGAGCGGTGGCGCGGTCGCTGACGCTGCCGGACGCCGTGGTGCCACCGGTCGCCGTGATCGACGCGGGCATCGCTTCCGTTCCCACCGGGACGCAGCACTGCGTCATGATCACCCCCATGCTGGACGGACGTTACGACGTGGTCATCACCGAGCTGCGCCCCGACGCGACCAGCCGCACCTACCGTCAGTTCGTCACCGTGGTCACCGCCGACGACGAGTCCACCATCAGCAAGATCACCGCACCGAACTGAGCGCGGTACTCCCGATGCGCCGTTCGGGCGCGGGGACTTTGGCTACGATGCCACTGCCGGAGCGGTCGATCGGCGCGAAACGCAGTGCGGAAGCGGTCGAGCCAAGGGGAGGTCGTCGATGGTGTTCACACGGTGCTGCGCGGTTGTCGGAACGGCTCTCTCGGTGCTGCTGGCGGCACCGGGCCCGCCGGCGCAGGCGGAGCCGGATGTCCCGGTGGTGACGGATCCGCCGCCGCCGGAGCAAGACCCCTTCTATCGGCCGCCCGCCGAGCTGGTCGGCTCCCAACGGCTCGGCGGGATTCTCGCCGCCCGGCCGATCACCGTCGCCGACCAGCTGCCCGCGGGGCTGGACACCGAGGCATGGCAGATCTCCTATCGGTCGAACAACAGCGCCGACCAGCCGATCGCCGCCGTCGCGACGTTGCTGAAACCGCGTGCGGCGAACGGGAAGCTGGTGTCGCTGCACGCCGCCGAGGATTCCACCGGGCTGTTCTGCGCGCCGTCCTATACGGTGCGTCGGTCGATGCCTTCCGGTCTGCTGGACGGGCAGATCGATCAGTTGCGTAGCGCTCCCGCGCTGTTGGCGCAGGGGTGGACGGTCGTGGTGCCGGATCATCAAGGGCCGAACTCGGCGTTCGCCCACGGCCCTCTGGCCGCGCGGATAGCACTGGACGGCATTCGCGCCGCACAGCGGTTCGGTCCGGCGGGACTGCCGGGACCGGACACCCAGGTGGCGATGTGGGGCTATTCCGGGGGCTCGGTTCCCACGCTGCACGGCGCCGAGCTGCGCAGCTCCTACGCGCCGGAGTTGCATCTCGTCGGCGTCGTCTCCGGCGGTACCGACGTCGACCTCGAGGCCTTGTCGCTGGCGGCGAACAAGGGGCCGGGCGCTGGCCTGGTCGCGGCCGCCGTCATCGGTCTCGCTCGCGAGGAACCGGAACTGGACGCCTACCTGCGGGCGAACGCCACGCCGCTGGGACGGCGGTTGCTGGAGGCGAAGGACAACGGGTGCGTGCTGTACCAAGCCGCGACGGAGCCGTTCCTCGACATCGACAGCCTGGTCCACGGCGGTCTGCTGCGCACGCCGGTGCTGCGCGCGGTCTTCGAGCGCACCAGAATGGGCAAGTCGGCGCCCGACGCCCCGGTCTTCCTCTACCACGCGACCGCGGACTGGCTCGTCCCGATCGGTCCCGCCGACGCGCTCGCCGCCACCTATTGCCGCGACCCCGCCGCGCGCGTCACCTACATCCGTGACCACGCGAGCGAACACCTGACCCTCAACACCCTCGCCGAGCCGAGCGTGCTCGCCTGGCTGCGCGACCGATTCGCGGGGGTGCCGGTCGAGCAGGGCTGCTCGGTCAGGGATATGGGGTCCATCGTGCTCGGACGATGACGCGGGCTGTGCAGTCGGCGTGGAAGCAGGAACCCACCGGAAGCGCGGCTCAGCCCACGCGGGCCGGGATCATCGGCTTCCGGGCAGAGGACGACGTCAATCGAGCCCAGCGACCTTCCTGCAGCGCCATTCCAGGTAGTTGATCAGCATCCAGAAGTCCTTGAACGCCGGGTTCGTGGTCTGCCCGTGGTGATAGCGGTAATAGATCTGCTGGGCGATGACGGCCAGCCGGAACAGGCCGAAGACCTCGTAGAACGGCCAGTTCTCTGCGGAGCGGCCGGTGCGCGCGCAATAGTGTTCGACGATCTGCGCGCGGGTCAGCATGCCGGGCAGGTGACTCGGCTGACGACGCGAAGCCCGCATGACCTCGTCGTCGTCGGCCTGCACCCAGTAGGCCAGCGCGCCACCGAGATCCATCAGCGGATCGCCCAGGGTCGCCATCTCCCAGTCGAGCACGCCGACGATCGCGCCGGAGCCGGACGGATCCAGCACCAGATTGTCGAGCCGGAAGTCGTTGTGGATGACGGTGGTGGCGACGTCCGCGGGCTGATTGGCGTCGAGCCAGGCCATCACCGCTGCGAAGTCGCTGACATTGTCGGTGCGAGCGTTCACGAAGCGCCGCGACCAGCCCGCGACCTGGCGGCCGACATAACCCGCGCCTTTGCCGATCTCGGTGAGACCGGCCGCCTCGGGGTCCACCTGGTGCAATTCGATCAGGCAGTCGAAGGCCGCGGTGGACAACCGCTTCGCCTGCTCGGGGGACAGGACGGCGCCCTCTGGCAGATCGCCGCGCAGGATCGTCCCCGCCACGCGTTCCATCACATAGAAATCGCTGCCGATCACGTCCGGATCGGCGCACCGGGCCACCATCCGCGGCACGTAGCGGTAATGCGGACGCAACCGCTGCTGCACCAGGAATTCCCGGCCCATGTCATGCGCGGAAGCCGCCTTGGTTCCGCTCGGCGGGCGGCGCAGGATCAGGTCGCGATCCGGGTAGCGCAGCAGATACGTCAGATTGGACGCGCCTCCGGAGAATTGGCGCACCTCGGGCGGACCGCTCAGTCCGGGCACCCGTTCGGCGAGCCAGGCGTGCATGGCGGCGACGTCGAAGGCGTCCTCCGCGCGGACGGCGGTGGCCTCCGCGGCAGTCACCGGTCGTTCCCGTACTTGCGCAACTCCTGACGGGCGATCACGCCGAGGTGCACCTCGTCGGGACCGTCGGCGAAGCGCAGCGAACGAATGCCCGCGAACGCGCGCGCCAGCGGAAAGTCGTCGGAAAGCCCGGCGCCGCCGTGCAACTGCATCGCCATGTCGAGCACCTCTTGGGTCATCCGCGGCACGACCGCCTTGATCTGGGAGACCTCGCTGCGCGCTCCCGCCAAGCCCTTGGTGTCCAGCAGCCAGGCGGTGTGCAGGACGAGCAGCCGCGCCTGATCGATCGCGACGCGCGCGTTGGCGATGCGCTCGCGGTTTCCGCCGAGGTTGGCCAGCGGCTTGCCGAACGCGGTGCGCGACAGCGCGCGACGGCAGGCCAGTTCGAGCGCGCGCTCGGCCAGGCCGATGGCGCGCATGCAGTGGTGGATGCGGCCGGGGCCGAGGCGGCCCTGCGCGATCTCGAAGCCTCGCCCAGGCCCGGCGATCACGGCGTCCAGCGGCAGGCGCACGTCGGTGAAGGTGACTTCGCCGTGGCCGAAGGGTTCGTCCAGGTAGCCGAAGGTGGTGAGCATCCGTTCGACCCGCACGCCCGGGGTGTCCAGCGGCACCAGCACCATCGAGTGCCGCTGGTAGGGGTGCGCCTCCGGATCGGTGAGGCCCATGAAGATGACGAACTTGCAGTTCGGATGGCCGACGCCGGTGCTCCACCATTTGCGGCCGTTGAGCACGATCTCCTCGCCGTCCACCACGGCGGTGGCGGCCATATTGGTCGCGTCCGAGGAGGCCACCTCGGGTTCGGTCATGCAGAACGCCGAGCGGATCGTGCCGTCCAGCAGTGGCCGCAGCCACTGCTGACGCTGCTCGGCGCTGCCGTAGTGCAGCAGGACCTCGGCGTTGCCGGTGTCGGGCGCGTTGCAGTTGAACACCTCCGGCGCCCACCCGGAACTGCCCATCGCCTCCGCCATCGGGGCGTACTCGACGTTGCTCAGCCCGGCGCCGAGTTCCGGATCGGGCAGGAAGAGGTTCCACAGACCCGCGTCCCGCGCCTTCTTCTTGAGCTCATCGACCACCGGAGGGACCGCCCACGGCGACTCCCGCAGGGCGGCGGCGTGCTCCTCGTCGCGCGGCTCGATCTCCTCGCGCACGAATTGCCGCACCTGGTCGGTGAGGCGGACGGCTCGGTCGGAATGCGTGAAGTCCATACCCATCCTCGAGGTCTGCTGAGCATTGCTCAACTTCCGGTCCGGTCATTGGTAGCATATTATTGAGCATTGCTCAATAGAGGAGGGTGGATGACCGAGGTGGCCGTGGAGCCGGGTGGCCGCCGCTCGGCGGACGACCGGCGCAGGCAACTGATCGGGATCGGTCTCGGCATGCTGATCGACCGGCCGTGGCACCAGATCACCGTCGACGCGGTCGCACAGCAGGCGGGCATCTCGCGCGGACTGCTCTTCCACTACTTCCCGACCAAGCAGGACTACTACGCGCAGCTGGTCCGTGCCGCGTCGCAGCGATTCCTGCGCGCCACCGGCCCTGATCGCGACGCCGCCGACCCGCTCGCGTCGATGATCGCGAACTTCGTGAGCTACATGCGCAGGCGCAGTGGACCGCTGGTGGGGCTGCTGCGCGCCGCGGGGCAGGACCCGGTGCTCGAGTCGATCATGGAGCGGATGCACGACGAACTGACCGATCGGGTGTTCGCCGCGCTCGGCAGGCCCGCGCGCTCGACCGCGGAGCGCCTGGTGGTGCGATCGTGGTGGGCGATGGCCGAGGACCTCACGGTGCAGTGGCTGTCCCGCGACGACGTCGACCAGGATCGGCTGGACCCGCTGTTGTTCGACACGTTGTCCCGGGTGCTCGACTCGGTGGAACCCGTGATCGATCCCGAGTGAGTGGTTCGCATTCCTGGGATCGCCCCGCGCAGCACCCGACCGGGGCTAGGTGTTTCGCGCTCGGCCCCTGAGTCGCGCTGCGGCATAGCCGAATCCGCGATCCGTATGGTCGTGCGCCGGAATGTACGGCGGGCTCATAGATGAAATACCCAGCGTGATCGGCCCGGTGCCGCCGAGGGGCGAATCTCGGCGGCACCGGCGTATCCGAACGCGCTGCGGGAGCGCACGCGCCGCCGCGAAGGGAAAGCGCGCACGTTCAGCATAGAGCGATCAATGGTCCGCTGCGCGGCGGAAGGAAGTGCCTGCGCCCGCCGGGAATCACGACCCGTCGCGTGTGTCGTGCGCGGCACGCCGAATAGTTTTGCGAGATGGCAAATGAACAGTTTCGCCAGTAGCGGTGGATCGACTATGAATAAAACGTGCCGTTGCCATACGTGATCACTTGTCTGCCATCGCGTCTCCCGTGCGGGGAGCGCTGATGGTCATCGAACATCCCATCGAGGACGAGGTTACACAGCTGGCGAGGCGGGTCGAGAAGGCCCGTGGACGGCTCGCCTACCAGTTCGATCCCGCGCTCACGGAGGCGTTGTCGGAGGACGAACTGTATGCCGAACGTGAACTCGCCGAACGGATTCGCACCCAGGAGCGCGGACAGCGCTGGAAGGAGGCGCAGGCGGCTGCCGCGGCATCCGACCGCGCCAGGCAGACCACCGAAGCGATCGAGAAGGCCGACATGCGAGACCTCCTGCTCGCCCGCAAGGCGATTGCCGCGCAACGACGCGAATCCAGCCCGCATGCGAAGCTGGCCTCGCTGTATCGGCATCGGTCCTGGTCGCTGCGCGCGCTGGCGGGTGTCGTCGCGGCGGGCATGCTGTGGTCGGCGGTCAACGTCCAGCACAACATCGCTCCCGGCGGCGCGACCGATCCGCTGTACTGGTTCAGCTACCTGCTCGAAGGCATGATCAGCGTCTGCCTGATCATCATCATGATCGGCACCAACAAGGTCGCCGAATGGGGCGTGGTGGACAACCGCCGCCAGGTCGCGGCCGCCGAGGTCGCCCTGCTTGCCCTCACCGTCAGCCTCAACACCTATCCCTACCTGCGCGCGGGCGCCTGGTACGACGCGGCCGTGCACGCCATCGCGCCGGTGATGATCGGTGTCGCGCTGCTCATCCACGACGCCGCGAGTGCCCGCTACGGCCTCGCCATCGCCAGGGCCACCGAGCAGGTCCGCGATCTGCCCGACCCGGCCGAGCAGATCCGGCTCACGCTGCCGCGATACCGCATGCCGGCCGCGCCCGAGGCGCCGAGCGTGCCGCACGAACAGGTGCACCAGCAGCCGGAGCCCGTGGTGGCGGCGCCCCCGGTGCAGACCGTCGAGCAGGAGGTGGTCGAGGTCGCCGAAACGCAGTTCCCGTCGGAGGTTCCCGACGAGCAGCCCGTGGCCACGGTGAAAGCCGAGAAGAAACGGCCGCCCGTCGAGGCCCCGCGCAAGCCGGTGCTGCCCGAGTCCATCGAGGATCTCGACGCGATGGAAGCCTTCACGTCGCCGGTGCGGGTCAAGGACGCCGACACCATCCTCACCAATGGCGGTGCGCCTGCCGCCAACGGGAAGAAGCTCGCCGCGGCCGAGCCCGTCGCGCCGGTTCCGGCCGCCAAGTCCGAGGACCGGCCCGCCGCGCGCGTGCCCGCCGAAGAGCCCGCCCCGGCGAAGGTGGTCGTTCGGCAGACGCCGCAGGCCACGCCGCGCCCGGCGGTGTCCGAGACCGAGGCCGCGACGGCCGAGATTCCGGCCGTCACCCGCCAGCCGCTGGCCGATGTCAAGAGCGACAGCACGATGCCGGAGCCGAAGAACGGCAAGGACATTCCCAAGCCCGACGTCGCGCAGCCGCCCACAGCCCGCCCGCCGGACATCTACGACACCGGTTCGTTCCGCGTCGCCGACATCCTCGAGCAGGAACTCGCCGAACTGCAGGCCGAACGCCGTCGCGCCCGCACCAGCAGGCAGCGTTCCGCCTCGACCGCCGGTCGCGAGTCCTAGCGATCCCGTCCCGGCCCCGAGATGCCCGCCCCGCGCTGCACGCGCCCGGCGGGCATCGCCGTCTTCGCGGCCGGCATCATCCGGGGCTCCACGGATTTCGGGGACGCCGTTCATGATCGGTCGCTCGACTGCTGAGAGCGGATCTGCCCAGGGCAGCAAGGGTGCGGTCCGGCGTCGCGGGTACGGCACGGTGGAGCCATGGCTCACGATGACAAGACTCCGATGTTCAGCTGGCGGGCCCGCGAGCAACTGCTCAGCCGCCGCATAGTCGTGCTCGACGGCGCGCTCGACGACGACAACGGGACGCTGCTGATGACCCAGCTGCTCACCCTCGCCGCCGAGGATCCCGAGGCGGGTATCTCGCTGTGGATCCATTCGCCGGGCGGATCGGTGCCCTCCATGCTCGCCATCCGCGACGTGATGCGGCTGGTGCCGTGTGAAGTCTCCACGCTCGCGCTCGGATTGGCTTGCAGCGCGGGTCAATTCCTCTTGTCGTCGGGTAGCAAGGGGAAGCGTTTCGCGTTGCCGCACGCCAGGGTGCTGATGCACCAGGGATCGGCGGGCATCGGCGGCACCGCGGTCGACGTCGAGGTGCAGGCCGACGATCTGCGCTACACCGTGGACACGGTGCTGGGGATCATCGCCGAGGACACCGGCCAGCCGTTCGACCGGATCTACGAGGATTCCCTGCACGACCGCTGGTTCACGGCCGCACAGGCCAAGGAGTACGGCTTCATCGACCACATCGTCGACTCCTTCGGACAGATAGTCCCCCAACGCCAGCGCATCGGGATCTCGGCATGAACGGTCAGGCCCGGA